>SCUG01000770.1 GCA_004297645.1 Saprospiraceae bacterium
GGAGGGGATATTGGGGGCTTCGCCCCCAAACCCCTAAGCCAGCGAAGCCAGCGCCAAATACCCGGGATGGACAAAACCTAACGCTCGACAGTATAACTCAAACAGGCGGTTTGCCCGCAAACTACAAACTGGCATGGCGGTTTGAAATCGTTTCAGTTGACCCGGGCGCTGCAAACGAAATCTATGTTGACGCCCTGACTGGTGCCGTGCTAAAGATGCGTTCACTGGAATGCACCAACGGTCCTGCCACCCTGCTTTACGGTTATGGCACACAAACCATTGACACCAAGTTTCACAATGGCCTTTTCAACGATTACTATTTCTTGCGGGCCGAGGATAATAGGAACATTCACACTCGCACGGGTAGTTTTACTATTCATGGTGAAGACTGGGGAGCTTATTCAGAAGCAAAGGATGATAACGATAATTGGGGTTCGGCAGCCAGCAATTGGACAACTGCGCATTGGGTCGTCAGCCAATCATGGGACTATTTCAAATCCACTCATAACAGAAATGGAATGAACGGGAGTGGTGGAAAGGTCCATGTTTTGGCAAATTCGACAGACAACAATGCTAGATTTCGGAACGTTGGTACAGGCTGGATTGAGTTCGGGACATTATTAGGTGGAGGTGCTGGTGCGCAGCTCGCTTCAATCGATGTAGGGGGACACGAATATACTCACGGTGTAACCCACTTTGTTGCTGGACTTGGTGGAGCAAACGAACCTGGGGCGCTCAACGAATCCTTTTCTGATATTTTTGGCTTTTTGGTAGAACGATTTTCAGGCAGCACAGATTGGACTTTAGGAGAAGACCCTGTTCCTGGCGGATTGCGTTCACTTGAGAATCCAGGCTCCATCAATATTCCGGCCCTCCCAGACCGCCCTGCTACAGGCTCGCCAAATGTTTATTTAGGGCTGAGATGGTACGCCGGAGCCGCTGACGATGGTGGTGAACATATTAACTGCGGCCCACAGAACAGATGGTTCAACTTGCTTTCAGTTGGAGGTACAGAGGCAGAGACTGGCATCGCTGTCCTAGGAATAGGAATTGATAAGGCTGCATTGATTACTTGGACATCTCTATCCGCATTCATCCAAGGCGCTTCCCAATATGCAGATGCAAGACAAGGAGCAATAGCCGCTGCGACGATGCTATTTGGTGCCTGTTCCAATGAGGTAATTCAAACGACCAATGCTTGGGCTGCGGTTGGGGTTGGGAACGTGTTTCAGGGCAACTGCATTCAAATCACTGGCCCCGTTCATATATGTGGTGAACCCCAAGGGATGCCAGTCGTGTTCCACGCCAACGTGCTTGCAGGGGCAATTGTCACATGGACAGTCCCTGCTTCATGGGGCATTGTGCTGAGTGGCCCTGGAAATAGCACCCTTACGCTTCAAGGTATTTACCCAAAACCCAAAGCCGATGGCATCGTGTCCATTTCAGCTACTTCCTCATTGGGGGGAACAACTGCTAAAAGTGTTTGGGTGGAGGTTGATTGTCTTAACCATCCTTTAAACCCTCCTTGCCCACCAACAGATGGGAGGTCAACTGAAAATGACCATCCTTCCAAGAATTTTGAAAATCCGAATATTGGAAAGGCAGGGCTTTTAGTTTACCCAAACCCTGCCAATGATGTTTTGACCATCAGCACTACGCCGAGCGGAGGTCTGCTCAATATTGCCGTCGTTGACATCTATGGCCGAAAAGTGGTAACATCCCATTCAGTTGATTCCAATTTTATGTTGGATATCCATGAATTTGCTCCCGGGATATACTACCTGAAAGTTTCAGGTACTGGGTTTAATGAAACCAAAACTTTTATCAAGCAATAATTTCATCAAAGGGGAATACCAATAGGCATTCCCCTTTCAATTATAACAGTAATGCGTCACTTTATACTTGCGTCGCTTTTCTTTTTACTATTGGTTATTGAAGCTGTTGGGCAGGAAAGTTTCAAGAAAAACTCCGTGCAAATAGGCCGTTCAGGATATTATTTCGGAGACCAACCTTTCAAAATTGGTAGCTTGGGAGGCTTTACCAACCATGGTTGGAGAGTGTATATCTATACGCCGTACATTTCATATTCCAGGCGGCAATTCAAGCATATAGGATTCAGGATAAGCATCGAAGAATACCGAGTTGCGTATTGCAAGAATTGTATCCAACCCAAGCCATTAGAGGTTACAAATAGAGCATTCTGTCAATTACAGGCTGGCATTCTTATTTATTTTCCAGTCTTTAAAAGATTTGAAGCTATATTTAGCATGAATGGTGTTCGGAGATATAATGGACGAGAATATGGGACATTGAAATACATTGACCACGGAACTTGGCTTGAAGGAATAAGTTTTACCAATAAACTAAACGCATGGGGGGTAGGCATAGTGATGGGAGCCAAGTATCGGGTTTATAAAAATTTTTCAATTTCAACGAAAGGAGAGTATATAAGATTGGTTCTATATGAAAACCTGTGGGTAAGTAAACTTTCACTTTACCCACAGGAAATCATAAAGAACCAGAATTTTATAAGAGGAAAGCCATTTGGATACCTGAAAACCTCTGCAACGAAATCGGGCATTTCAATGTGTTCCGGCACGAGCCGGTGGAACCGGGCAAGAGCAACCCGCTCCCGTGCCGCCGGCGGGATTTCTATAAAATAATGTTGGCGGTTGGGGAT
>SCUG01000771.1 GCA_004297645.1 Saprospiraceae bacterium
TCTCCCGGCCGTCATCCAGACCTATCGCATTCCGGCACAGGGCACCGACGAATTCTATGCAGTGAGTATGCTGAGCCAGCTTTTGTCTCAGGGTCAAAGCTCTCGCCTTTACAAAGCCTTGGTGGACGAGCAGCAAAAAGCCGTGTTTGTTGGAAATTTCCCGCTACCAATGGAAGACCCCGGAGTATCCATTGCGTTTGGCGTGTGCAATGTAGGCGTTGACCCGGCAGCACTCGAAGCGGGCATGGACGCCGAAGTGGCAAAGGTTCAGCATGAACTGATTTCGGAGGATGAGTTTCAGAAACTTCGCAACCAAATTGAGAATGATTTTGTCACCTCCAATTCCACTGTCGTGGGTATTGCCGAGAGTTTAGCAAATTACTACACCTATTTTGGCAGCGCCAATCTCATCAATACGGAAATCGACCGCTATTTAAAAGTGACCCGTGAGGACATTCAACGGGCGGCGCAGAAATATCTGTCGAAAGATAACCGGGTGGTATTGTACTATTTGCCCAAACCAAGTGAGCCTTGACAACAGCAGCAGAGTGCCCGCCAGTTTACATTTTTAAAAAAAAATCAAAATCGTTATTTCAATGAAAAATAGTATTCTCTTCTTAGTTCTTGGATTTCTCATCATAGGGCAAAGCCTCAATGCCCAGGATGATTTTAGAAAATCAGCTCCCAAACCGGGGCCAGCTCCCCGCATCGAATTGGGTGAGGCAGCCCAATTTACGCTCGGCAATGGCCTGAAGGTCATCGTGGTGGAAAATCACAAACTGCCCCGCGTTTCATTTCAAATTTTTGTGGATGTTCCCCCCCTTCTCGAAGGCGAACTGGCCGGCTATACCAGCCTGGCTGGCGAGCTGCTGAGCAAAGGCACCAAAACTCATACAAAAGCGGAAATAGACGAAGCGATAGATTTCATCGGTGCTTCGTTGAATACATCTTCGCAGGGAATGACGGGCTCCAGCCTGACCAAACACAAAGACAAGTTGCTCACCATGATGTCGGAGGTACTCCTCAGCCCAACTTTCCCTGAGGATGAGTTTGAGAAAATAAAAAAACAAACAATCGCCAATCTCGCCCAGCAAAAAGACGACCCTAATGCCATTGCCAGCAATGTTTCTGCCGTACTTCGCAATGGCAAAAACCACCCTTACGGCGAAATTCAAACGGAAGAAAGTACAGAAAAAATTACCGTTGATGCTTGTAAATCCTTTTATGAAAATTATTTCAAACCCAACATTTCGTACCTCATCGTTACGGGAGACATTTCCCTGAAGGAGGTGAAAGCACTGGCCCCCAAATATTTCGGAAGTTGGAAACAGGGCGAAGTCAAAAAAGAACATTTCGACACGCCCAATAAGCCTGCTACTTCCGAGCTGGATTTTGTGGACAAGGCAGGTGCCGTCCAATCGGTCATAAACATCACTTACCCTGTGGACCTTAAACCCGGCAGTAGCGATATAATGGCAAGCAGCGTAATGAACACCGTGCTGGGTGCCTACTTCAGCAGCCGGCTTAACGCCAACCTGCGGGAAGACAAAGGCTATACTTACGGCGCCAACTCCAGCCTCAGCAGCGACCCCTACGCCGGCTCTTTCACGGCCAGCGCCTCTGTACGCAATGAAGTGACCGACAGTTCGCTTACCCAATTTTTGCTGGAACTAAATAAATTGAGAGACCAACCAGTATCTGATGAGGAATTGCAGATGGTGAAAAACGTAATGACCGGCAACTTTGCCCGGTCATTGGAAAATCCTGGCACCATTGGCCGTTTCACACTTAACACGGCTCGTTACAATTTGCCAGCAGATTATTACGCCACTTATTTGGAGCGGCTTAATGCCGTTACCAAAGAAGATGTGGCCGCCGCCGCCAAAAAGTATCTCATCCCTGGTCAGGCTCATATCCTCGTGGTGGGCAACAGGGACGAGGTCGCAGATAAGTTGAAACCTTTCGCCAATGGCGGGAAAATCAATTATTTCGACCATTACGGCAAACCGGTGGAGGAAGTGGGAATGGCTATTCCGGAGGGCGTGACTGCCCAAACGGTGCTATCCGACTATCTCGCCGCCATCGGTGGGTTGGACAAACTGAACGCTATTACCAGCGTAACGATTAAGATGGAGGCCGCCATACAAGGTATGACACTGGAACTGGAAATGAACAACAAAGCTCCGAACAAATTGAAAATGACCAATAAGATGATGGGCAACGTCATGCAGGAATCCATATTCAATGGCACCAACGGCTCCCTTTCACAGATGGGGCAATCTTCCCCTATGGATGAGACCACCCTTCAGGATATGAATGTAGATGGCTATCTCTTCCCAGAACGCAAATACAGCGAATTAGGGGTAACAACAGAACTGAAAGGAATTGAAATTGTGGAGGGCAGAAAGGCTTACAAAATCATTGTGTCCTATCCTTCCGGCACGAAAAAGACTCACTTCTTCGACATGGAATCCAGCCTTAAAATCCGGGAAATAGAAATCCAGGGCGGAGTTACTGTGACCAACGATATTGGAGACTACAAAGAAGTCGAGGGCATAAAATTCCCACACACGACCACCATCAACGGGGCAGCGCCATTCTCCATCAAGATGGAAATGAAATCCGTGACCGTAAATGCAGAAATGAGCGACGACCTTTTCAAAATTGAATAACAGCGCTGCGCTGTAATCGAAAAAAAGGAATCCCGAATCTTCTTTACAAAAGATTCGGGATTCCTTTTTTCGGGCCAACGGCACCCAACCCGAAGTCTAAAACAAAGAGCGAGGTGAATGCCTCACACTACCTTTACTGCGGTGTGAGGGTAAATTCAACTCTTCTGTTTTTGTAACGTCCCGTAGCCGTTGTATTATCAGCAATGGGATTACTCACTCCGTGACCATAATAGCTTAACAGGTTCTTGCTGATACCTTTGGTGGCGAGATATTCATAACAGGCTCTGGCCCGGTTGACCGAAAGTTGCTGGTTGACAAAATCATTACCATGGCTGTCTGTGTAGCCATCAATGCGCAATTTATAACCCGGGTAGCGATTCATCACCTCCACCAATTGATTTAAAACAACTAATGAGGAAGGCAAGAGTTCGGCGCTTCCCGTTTGGAACCTGACATCCCTCATGGCCAGGTCAAGCACGGCTTTATCCTCCTTAGCTATCACTGGGCAACCGTCGTTATCAGCAAGGCCAGCCAAAAGCGGGCACTTGTCTTTGGTGTCATCTACGCCATCGTTGTCGGTATCGGGGCAACCGTCAAAGCGACGGGGACCCGCTTGCTTCGGGCATTTGTCTTTGTTGTCGGCGATGCCATCATTGTCGGAGTCAGGGCAGCCGTTGTGTTCGGCCGTACCCGCCTCTTGCGGGCATTCATCCACGTCGTCGGTGATGCCATCGCGATCGGCATCAGGGCAACCGTTCAGGGCCTCCAGGCCAGGCACAGTAGGACAATTGTCCTCCTTATCAACGATGTTATCGGCATCAGTATCGGGGCAGCCGGAGAACCGGCGCAAGCCCGCGTCATTCGGGCAATCGTCATTTTTATCGGCCACGCCATCGCCGTCGCTGTCGGGGCACCCATTCAACCGGCTTTCACCAGCTTCGTTGGGGCAACCATCTTCCCTGTCGGCGATGCCATCATTGTCGGCATCGGGGCAGCCAGACATAGCCATTGAGCCAGGTTGTGTAGGACAGCGGTCGTTTTCATCTACCACGCCGTCATTATCGGTGTCTTTATCGCCGAAGCGGAAGCCGAGGGCTACACCACCAAACATGAGGATGTCATTGGAGTTTGGGTTTCCGGCATATTTGATGCCGTCGAGATAATCGGAAAAGGAAAGGCGCATCCCCCACTCCACTCCGAGATTGACTTTTCGAGACAAGTCGAATTTTATACCACCGCCTATGGGAATGGCAAACTGAGCGTGGGAATAGTTGGCATTTTGGTCTTTCTCCAAATTTGCGCTCGGTTTGAGGGCGCCATAATTCGTTTTCGGATTAACCACGTTCAGCCCGGCGCCGGTAAAAATATAAGGTGACCAGGTTTTGGTAAAACGCCCATCGGAAGTAAAGCGGCGGTGGGCAAAAAATTCGTACTCGCCCAGCATGGACAGCTCTATAAGTGAAGAGGTAAAAGAAGCGCCACGGGCCTCAAGTTCCGGGTAGTTAAGGTCACTGCCTTCAATATTGCCATAGAGCAAATTCATGCGCAAGGCCAGCCGGGGTGAAATGTGGTTGCGTATGAAAATGCCGAAAGCAGGATTGGCTCCTTTAAGGGTAAAGGTAGGTACCGTCAGGTCTCCAAGATAACTGGAATAACCCAGAAAGGCACCGCCTTCCCATTTCTCCTGCGAGATTGCAAGGAACGGCAGCAATACAAATAGGAAGAGTAGTCTAAGTTTTGTCATGATGAGAATGTTTTAAAGATAGGTTGCTTCAAATGAAATTCAGTTATACCAACTTACGCCAGTTGAAGGTGAATCGGTCTAAAAGTTAATGGTCCACAATGTGGTTAGTTTTCCAAAGGTATGTTCCCCACCTCGGAGATTTTGAATAGAGCAAAGATAAAAAAAAAAACAACTATCAAAGATGGTGATGGTAATATACTTTTGAACGCCAGGTTTTGTCCATTTGACATTTGCTATTAAACTTTAGCCATCCGAGTAATCGGGATGCAGCCAGAACCAAATAGGCTTAGTACAAATAGTGAGGGCAATGAATT
>SCUG01000074.1 GCA_004297645.1 Saprospiraceae bacterium
TGAAAAATATAAAAATAGGCATGGGAGGCAGCCAGCTTGCCCTTTGGCAGGCAGAATTCACCCGGCAGCAGTTGGCCGGAAATGGCATAGCATCTGAGTTGGTCATTATAAAAACCAAGGGTGATGCCATGCAGTACCTGAGTTTTGACAAAATAGAAGGCAATGGTTTTTTTACCAAAGAAATTGAGGAACACCTGTTGAGCGGCGATGTGGACCTGGCAGTTCATTCGATGAAAGACCTGCCCACCACCCAGCCCGATGGGTTGGTTGTGGGCGCAGTAAGTTACCGGGAAAACCCCAGCGACTGGCTCATCATCCGCAAGGAAGAGGTGGATGCCACCGGCTTACTCAAGCTGAAAAAAAATGCCATCGTGGGCACTTCCTCAGCCCGCTGCAAAGCCCAGTTGCTCGATGCGCGGCCCGATGTGCAATTCAAAGATTTGCGCGGCAATGGCCTTCCCCGCCCCGACAAGCTACGGCAGGGGCAATACGATGCCATCATACTCGCCGCTGCCGGCCTGATTCGTCTGGCGCTCGATACTTCCGGGTTGGAGATACGCCAACTCAATTCCAAAGAATTTGTGCCCGCACCGGCACAGGGCGTCCTCGCCTTTCAATGCCGTTCCGATGATTTTGAAACCCGCCGCATACTCAAAAAACTGCACCACCCCGAAGTTTCGGCCTGCACCAATATCGAGCGGAAAGTCCTCCGCCTTGCCGGTGGGAGCTGCCACCTGCCACTTGGCGTGTATTGCGAGCAGGATGAATTGGGCAACTACCACGTATGGGCTGCCATGGCTGATGCCTGGGATGCACCGCTGCGCAGAGCACAGCTCTCGTCGGGAACAAGTCTAAACCTTGCAGAAAAAGTTTTGGAAAAGTTGACGGAAGGAAGATAGTCGCTTACAATTCCTCAATGCTCAGTGCTCATTGTAAATGAGGATTGTTCACGTGTCAGTCCGCGCTTGCGGAGCCATTGGGCAGTTTGAAACATGCTCTCGCCGTAGATTTTCATCTCGCTGGCCATATCCGGTTTTTCATCCAAATAGTTTTTCAAATCATTGGTGCGGTAGCGGTACAGCGAATTCACCCCGTTTTCCCTCGAGACATAAATGTATTCGGAATTGAGCACGGCGTATTTGTCATCGGCATAGCTGATGGCATAGGGGCGCGCTTCCCGGAACAGGTCAATCCCCAGCGTGTTGTTCACATAATCGAGTTGGAGCAGGCCCATTACAGTGGGGAAAATATCGAGCTGGCTGCCGAGCGTGGTGATGGTGCGCGGAATCCCCAAGATTTTGGGAGCATACATGATGAGCGGTGTGTGCAAATAACTCAGCGGCAGGTCGTAGCGCTTAACGATGGAGGCTCCGTGATCGGCCACAAAAATAAAAATCGTGTTGTCGAACCACGGCTCTTTCGCCGCCTTCTGAAGAAATTGCCGCACAGACCAATCCACGTATTCCACGATTCCGAGCACCTTTTTCTCATGCTTTGGCTTGAAATATCCGGGGATGACATAAGGTCCGTGGTCGCTTCCCGCTCC
>SCUG01000075.1 GCA_004297645.1 Saprospiraceae bacterium
TATCGTTTTTCATTTTTTTCAAAGCGCCTCTCGGCAAAACGAGATGTGGTGCCACGCCTTCTTCCAGGCATTTGTAGCGCACGAGCAGGTCGAGCATTTCCATCAAAATATCCTGTTTGGGGTTATCGCTGTTGTCGCTGGGCAGTTGTTCCAAAATCACCTTTTCTGCATCGGTCATGGGCTGCTCATACATCTCAATAAAAGTCTGGCCATAACGGCGGATGAGGTTGCCGGGCAGGCGCCGGTTGTGTTGCAGCGCATCGAGGCCTGAATGAATGGCCCGCACAATGGAGTTGATGTATTTGCTGGGAATCACCATTTCTTTCGAATGGTCTCTGCGGCGGGCTTCCTCCGTGCGCCACAAGAAAAGGCGGAATAGAAACAACTGCTCTTTTGGCCTGAGGCTCTTAATAAGGTCGCTTTGAAAGGCCTCTTTGAAGGGGTCCTGGTCATAGGTCTGAGGGTCTTCCAACTGGCGGAATTCCTCCACTACCCATTCGTACCGTCCAAGTTTCCGCAGCTTCCGTTCGAGGTTTTGCCAAAGGTCGTAAAGGTAAATTACGTCATCGAGGGCGTACATCAACTGCTTTTTCTGAAACGGCCGTTTCTCCCAATCAGTCACGCTATACCCCTTGCTCAGACGAACGTCCAGCTCGCCCTCCACGAGTTTGTCAAACCCGACAGGGTATTTGTATCCCACAAATCCGGCGGCAATCTGTGTGTCAAATGTGTTGCGGGGCACCACGCCGTAGTGGTTGTAAAACAGCCGGTAATCATTGGAACCGGCGTGGGTCACCTTGAGGATGCGCTCATTGGTGAGCAGCGCCATAAAGGGCTGCAAATCGGAGCATTTCAAAGGGTCTATGAGAAAAGCACCCTCGGAGGAGGTCACCTGTATCAGGCAAATAGTGGTCACAAACCGCCGCTCTCCGATGAATTCAGTATCGAAGCACAACCATTCAGCCTGTTCATGGCGCCGGGCAAATTCTTTTAAGGTAGCATCGTCTTCTATGAGCGTATGCCGGGCAATATCTGCCTTCATTAATTGATGTGGTTTTTATGTTCCTGTTTGGCAGAAAAGAGGTGCCACACAAGGTGATTTGTGGTTGACGGGCGAAATTAGCTAAAGAGCGGTCAAAGGTAAAATCGTATCCGTTCAAAAATTCATGGCTCCATTCGAGCGGCAGGGTTTTGAACCCTGCCGCTCGAACCGAAATGCAGGGTTCAAAACCCTGCCGCTCGAAGAACTACCATTGATTTTTGAGGGGATACGTAAAATCTTTGCCATGGAGGAGGCATGATTTTTTAATGCCAGGAAACGATTGGCCCTGAACTGCGTTAAACAACTGAAGAAAGCAGTATTTTTTTATCAACCTCCAATGATTATGAAAACCGTTCTCGTCACCGGAGCCTCCGGATTCTTAGGATGGAATGTGAGCCGTTATTGCCCGCCCGATTGGCGCATCGTGGGAACTTACCACCTGCACCGGGACGGGCTGTTCCCCAAATCGGAATACGTGCAATTGGACTTGACGGACAAAAACCAGATATGGCGGGTTTTGAAAAACGTGAAGCCAGATGCCGTTTTCCATCTTGCAGCTTGCTCGAGTACCAATTATTGCGAAGAAAACCCAGACGAGACCTATCCCGTCAACGTGACGGCTACCGCCAATCTCGCCGAGATGTGTGCTGACCGGCACGTTTGCTTAGTGTTCACTTCGAGCGAGCAAGTCTTCGACGGCAGCCGTGACTACTATTCAGAAACCGACTTGCCCGATCCCAGAAACGAGTATGGGAAACAAAAATCAGAGGCCGAAGCCCGCATTATGACCATCTATCCCGAAGCCGCTATCGCCCGCATATCCGTGCTGTACGGGCCGTCGAGCCAGGTAGCACCGGGCTTCTTGCAAGAATGGCTCGACGCCTGGCAAAAATTCTTCCCCGTGACAGCCTTCCACGATGAATTTCGCACGTTCCTCAGCAGCGCCTCCGCCGTAGAAGGGCTGTTCACCTTGCTGAACCAGGGCGCTTCGGGCATCTTTCACCTCGGCGGTGCCAACCCGTTTTCCCGGTACGATTTTGCCCTCCTGGCACGGGACATATTCCAACTCCCCGTGGCACCCATCGAAAGCCGCTCGCAACGCGAAGTGGAAATGCCCGCTTACCGCCCACCACGGTTATTGCTGAACAATGCCAAAATAGCCGGCATAGGCTTCCGGCCGCGCCACGCCCGCGACGAGCTTCAAAATCTGGCAAAAGAAATCTTGCTGCCCCCGCTTTTTTCTGAAAACTGAGGTTTGTCTTTTTCTAAAATTTAGAACTTGCTCAGAGCAATTCCCTGGCTTTTCTACCTTTGCGCTCTCAATTAAGGAATAATGAAAATCACTGCCTTGCCCACCGGATTTTTCAAGCTCGACGGAGGTGCCATGTTCGGCATCGTGCCGAAAAGGCTGTGGCAAAGGCTCACTACCCCCGACGAAAACAACCTCTGCACCTGGGCCATGCGTTGCCTGCTCATCGAATCAGGCAGCCAGAAAATCCTCGTAGATTGCGGTCTCGGCGATAAACAGGACGCCAAATGGCGCTCCTATTTCCTGCCATTTGGCGACGATACGCTCACCGGCTCGCTGGCCGCCCACGGCATTTCTCCCGAAGACATCACCGACGTTTTTCTCACTCATCTGCATTTCGACCATTGCGGCGGTGCGGTGAAATTCAACGAAGCAGGCCGCCTCGTGCCCACTTTTCCCAATGCCATTTATTGGTCGAACGAGGTGCAATGGAGCTGGGCCATGAACCCGAATGAGCGGGAAAAAGCCTCGTTCCTCCAAGAGAATTTTGTGCCCCTGAAAGACGCCGGTGTCTTGCAATTCATAGACGTGCAAAAAGACCCGGTGGCATGGCTGCCGGGGATGCAGGTGCAATATGCCTATGGCCACACCGAGGCGATGATGGCGCTGCATATCGACGCGAAGGCCGGCCATTTCGTGTATTGTGCCGACTTGATGCCCTCGTCATTTCACCTTGGCATGCCTTACGTCATGGGCTACGACATCCGGCCATTAGTGACTTTGGCGGAAAAAGAATGGCTGCTCAGCCATGCGGTGGAAGGCGATTGGACGCTCATTTTCGAGCACGACCCCGATGGTGGTTTTGGCAAATTGATGAGGGATGAAAGGGGAAGGATTGTGCTGAAAGAAAAATTCGATTTGTAAACGCTGGCTATTTTATAAAAAACCGCAGTGGACTTAAGTAGTCAGGCAGAATTAAACAACACTTTTTTTTGAAACCAATAGGCACATAGAAAACATAGAATTGTTGAAAACCAACTTGTTAGAGCTATCCCGACCTATGGTACGGGACAGGTAGTGTCCTATGTGCCTATTGTACTACATACTTAAAAAAGCTTGTTTTTTCAGCAAACTTTTTTGCGCAAAAAAAAAATCAAACACTTATGCCCCAATTTCTTAAACACAATAGGCACATAGGACACATAGTTTGCCTTTTAAAAATTTTTGAAAAAAATTTTTAAAACCT
>SCUG01000076.1 GCA_004297645.1 Saprospiraceae bacterium
CAGCTCGCGCGGGCGGATCGGCTTGACCAGGAAGTCGATCACGCCGGCGTCGAGCGCCGCCTGCCGCACCGGTTCGTCGCCGTGAGCGAAACTGCTTGCGAGGCTGCGGCCGCAAATCCCGTCACCTCGTTTTGGCCGGGCAGGGTGCCGCGAGCCGGGCCATTGCCGAAGGCATCACCCGTTGCCGTCCAGCCGCCGTAATTTTCACCTTCAAAATCTGCGAACACTTCTCCCTCCGGCACGTAAGCCGGCTCTTTGCCAAAAGCAGTGGTAAATGCCGGGTCAAGCGTGAAGTTTTTCCCATCGAAATCGCCCACGAAATACTGCGTGCCGGAGCCGCCCTGCAACGCCCCGGGGTTGATGTTTTGAATGAGCACCCATTTTTTTTCGCCCGTACCCTCTACGGTCATCGGGAAAAGGTCGGGGCATTCCCACACTCCGGCGTGGGTACCCCACTCTTTGCCGAAATCACTGAGGTGGGTCCAATGTTTCAGATCGGGCGACCCCCAGAGCATGAGGTGGTTCCAGGCGGCAAACACCATCACCCACTGCCGGGAGTCTTGGTGCCAAAAGACTTTGGTGTCGCGGTAGTCGCGAATGCCAGGATTGGGGATGACGGGGTTGCCCGCGTATTTAGTCCAGGTGCGGCCCCGGTCGTTGCTGTAAGCAATGGCCTGGTACTGAAAATTGCTCCGTCCGGCTTTTTCGCCCTTCGGGTCGTGGTAGGTAAAAATGGCGACGAGCGGAGGTTCCTCCCGATATGTATCGGGGTTGCCGAAACCGCTGGTATTGTTCCAGTCCACCACCGCGCTGCCGGAGAAGATGTAGCCGAGCGAGTCGGGATACAATGCGATGGGCAGATGCTGCCAATGCACCAAATCAGTGCTGACGGCATGCCCCCAATGCATGGGTCCCCATACCGTGCTGTCGGGGTAGTATTGGTAAAACAGGTGATACTCGCCCTTGAAATACACCATGCCGTTGGGGTCGTTCATCCAGTGCGCCGGTGGCGTAAAGTGCAACTGAGGGCGGTGCGGCTCTGTGAATTGGGCGGATTTCTGCGGGTTCTCCGGCCTGCCGCAGCCGCCGGATAGTAGCGGCAAAAACAAAAGTGGCAACAGTTTTTTCATAGTGTTCGATTGGCGTTTGTTCCCGTTCATTTTTCTTTCACCATTTGTTTTTCCAAATCTTCGAGCGAAATGCCCTTCGTTTCGGGCATCATTTTCCAGGCCCACAGCAATTGGAACAACATCATAAAAGCGAAAAATGCGAAGATAAGTCCACCACCCAATTTGCCGGCAAAGAAGGGGAAAGCACCTGCAATGACTGCCGCAAAAACCCAATGTGTTCCGCATCCCAGAGAGTTTCCCCACGAACGGACATTGTTGGGGAATATCTCGGAAATAAAAACCCAGATGACGGCCCCCTGCCCGATGGCGTGCGAGGCGATGAATACGAACAGCAACACCGGCACTAAGTATCCGTTGGAAGCGGCCCCGGTGAAAAAGGCAACTGCCACCATCGTCAGCGAGATGATATAACCAAACGAGCCGATTATCATCAGAAAACGGCGGCCCACCCGGTCAATCAGGGCCAGACCGGCCATCGTGAAAACAAGATTGACCACCCCGATGCCAACCGAAGAAAGCAGCGCCGAACTTTCGCCCATGCCCGTCTCGCTGAAAATCCGTGGTGCATAATATATCACGGCATTGATGCCGGAAAGCTGGTTGAACAAGGCGACCAGAAAAGCCAATATGATGGGCAGGTTGTAACGGCCGGAAAAAAATTCCGAGAGACCCGGCTTTCTGTGGGTATTGCTGGCGTGTATAGCGGCTAAGTTTTCCTCCGCTGTGGCAGGGTTGATGATTTCCAGCACCCGCCGCGCCTCGTCCACCAAACCTCGTTTCACTATCAACCACCGCGGGCTGCGCGGCACGAATAAAATCATGACGACAAAAGCAAAAGCCGGGAAAGCTTCCACCCCCAGCATCCACCGCCAGTTGTCTGCGCCTCCATTGCCGATGAGCCAGTTGGAGAAATAGGCCATCAGAATGCCCAACACAATATTGAACTGAAACATCGCCGTCAGCCGGCCCCGGCTTTCGCGGGGCGCTATTTCGGAAATGTACATCGGTGCAACTACGGAGGAAGCACCGACGCCAAGCCCGCCGATGAAGCGGTAAAACATCAGGGAATATACGTCGGGGGCTAAGGCAGAACCTACGGCAGAGATGAAGTACAAAACCGCTATCCAGAATAGCGAGGTTTTGCGACCAATCAGGTCCGCCGGGATGCCACCCAACAACGCACCGATGATGGTGCCGTACAGTGCCATAGCCACCATCTGGCCAGTCATGGCATCGCTCAACCCCCATAGTTTTTGGATGGCCTGCTCTCCACCCGAAATAACGGCGGTGTCGAAGCCAAAGAGGAATCCACCTAATGCAACAGTGAAAGACCAAAACAGTACTTTTTTGTGATTCATGCTTGATGTTTTAAAATGACAGGGAATGCATTCTTTAAGTTAAGTGATGGTTATATGGACGGGTGTCAAATGTAGCATGAATTTTCAAAAATTCTGCTTTGGCCGCAGATGCTGGCCATTTATCGCTATGAAAGTGAGTTTTTTAAATCCGGGAATATTCCGAACCCAATTGGACGGCAGGCATTACTTTTCCGATGTGCATTGGGAAGTATTGCACTTGTTTTATACCTTAGCCTCCCTTAAAATTTCGCATCCCAAAAGCTCGAGGTCAGGCTCCCGATATTGTTATGCTCCCAGAACGATGACTTCCGTCAGGCAATTTGGAATACCATCCGGCGGATATTGAATGGGGATTCTTAAATGCAACCCCGATTCACTGCTATGAGAAAGGCTACATACAGATTTTAACTCAAAACCATCAACCTCATGGCAGCAGCAAAATACTCCGTTAACCAACACCCTATCCAGACCCTGCTCAGTTGGATCAATGCCGGTGAAATCGCCATCCCTGAAATTCAACGCCCCTTTGTCTGGAACGCCGCGCAGGTCCGCGATCTGATAGACTCACTCTTTCAGGGCTACCCGGTGGGCTACCTCATCGCCTGGCGCAACCCCGATGTAAAACTCAAAGACGGAAGTATGTCCGCTGGCAAGCGCATCCTGATTGATGGTCAGCAACGGGTGACCGCACTGATGGCGGCCATCCTGGGGCAGTATGTCGTAAACAAAGAATACCAACGGGTACGCATAAAAGTCGCCTTCCAACCGATAGAGCAACGATTCGAGGTGTCGAACCCGGCCATTCAAAAAGACAAGATATGGCTTCCTGACATCGCCGAAGTGATGGGCGAAAAGGTCAGCCTGATGGGCCTCGTGCAGCAGTACCATTCCCAAAATCCGGAAACCGAAATGGAGGAAATTTTCCTTAGCATTGAGCGGTTGAGGGGCTTAGTGAACAACCAGATTGGCCTTATTGAGTTGAACAGTGACCTCGATATCGAAACGGTTACAGAGATTTTCATCCGCATCAACAGACAAGGCTCGGAACTCAGTCAGGCCGACTTTGCCATGTCCAAAATTGCAGCCAACGAGGAATATGGAGGCAATATGCTGCGCAAAGGCATTGATTATTTCTGCCACCTCGCTGTGACGCCAGAGTTTTACCCTTCCGTGGCAGAAAATGACCGGGATTTTGCCTCCTCTGAATATTTCCCCAAAATAGCTTGGCTAAAAAATGAAAATGACGACCTCTATGACCCGTCTTACACAGACCTGCTTCGGGTGGCTTTTACTTCGCGCTTCAAACGAGGGCGACTCAGCGACTTGGTGGCGTTGCTCTCCGGCCGGAATTTTGAAACAAGAGAATTTGAAGTTGCTGTGGCCGAGCAATCTTTCGCCACATTGAAAGAGGGCGTTTTCGACTTCATGAACGAAACCAACTTCAAGCGGTTCGTGATGATTCTACGATCTGCTGGCTTCATTGACAGCCGCCTGATTGGTTCGCAAAACGCTGTGAACTTCGCTTACATCGTTTACCTCTTGCTCCGGCAGGAGGGCACCCCCGCTGTCGGCATCGAGTCTTTTACACGAAAATGGTACGTGATGTCCATCCTCACGGAGCGCTACTCGGGCAACCCCGAAGGTTCATTTGATTACGACATTCGTCGTATCCGGGAACTTGGTTTTGCCGGTTACTTCCAATCCATTGGAGAAGCTGAGTTATCCGACACGCTATGGAACGTTGGCTTACCACAAAAGCTAAACACTTCCGTGGCCAGCAGTCCGTTTTACCGTCTATACCTCGCTGCCCAGGTTAAACTTGGCGATTATGGTTTTCTTTCAAGTGCCATCAAGACATCAGACTTGGTACTACAACGCGGCGATATCCACCATATTTTCCCGAAAAACTATTTGAAAAAAAGTGGTTTGCTAAGGGGACAATACAATCAAATTGCCAACTATTGCCTGATGCAAAGTGAAATCAACATCACTGTTGGCGACCAATCTCCGACCGTATATTTCAGCAAACTTTTTGAGCAGTGTGACACGGGCGAAGCCCAATATGGCGGCATTACCAACATGGCACAACTGCTCGAAAATTTCAGAATGAATTGTATCCCCAGCGGGGTGGAAGAAATGTCGCTGGAAGACTACCCAGAATTCCTGGCTCAGCGCCGGAAGTTGATGGCACAAAAAATGAGATGGTATTATGAGGGGCTGTGAAGCAGCAAAATTGTGATGCCAACCCGCCCTGTTTTTTGTCTGGAAACGCCGGGTCAGCGTTTTTTACAAAAAAACATTTTCATCCAAAACAAGGGGTTAAAGACCTTTTTCCGCGTCGGCAAATCTGTGTACATCAGCGAAATGGTATCAATGAGTCCACGGTTTTTATTCACCCAATTGGCCAGTAAATTTACCAACCAGGGGTGGGCCATCAATTGTTGGAGGCGGTAGCTGAGCCGCATTTCCGCGCCCAATACCCTGGCGACGCGCTCATCGTATGCTTCCAAAAATTTTGCTGAAAAATCACGAGCATTCAAACATTGTTGAGCCTGCTCCGCAGCGATGAATCCACTGTAAATGGCGTTGCCGATGCCTTCGCCGCTCAGGGGGTCTATCAGGTGAGCGGCATCGCCAACGAGCATGAAGTGATTGCCCGAAATGCGGTGATTTTTTGAACCCAAGGGTAGGCCGTAACCGGTGATTTTGCTGGTCAAAGTGGCATTTTGAAACCGGGACTTGAGGTGGCTGTTATTTTCAATGACTTCTTTCAGCTTGTGAGAAAGGTTGAACCGTTGCTGGCTGATGTGGTCGCTGCGCATACCTAAGCCCACATTGGCGTAGCCACCCGGCAGCGGGAAAATCCAGAAATAGCCGGGATTAATTTCTTTCAGAAAATGCAATTCAATAAATCCGTCGGGGTGCATGCCGCCGATGTTTTTAAAATAGGCACGCACAGCCCCGGCGTGGTGTTTTTCATCTTTTTCGAGTCCTGCCACATGGCGGGAAAACCAGGAGTTGGCACCGTCGGCCACGATGAGCAGGCGGGCTGTCGCATGGAAATCCCCGTCGCGGCTGGCCAGCGTGAACCCGTCGTCTGTTTTGTCGAAGACTTCGATGGCGGTATTTTCAATAAATGTGATATTGTCGCGCCGTTTTACTTCCTCGATGAGGAAGTTGTCGAAATCGAGGCGTTTGGAAACGAAGCCCTGTTTGGGGTCTTTGGTGCAGTCGTAACCAAGATGGAAAGGCACGTCAATTTGCCGGTTGTTGGGCGACACGAAACGGATGCCCCAGATATCGGTTTGCAGGGTGATGGCAGCCTCGAAGCGTTGCATGATGCCGGGGTCAATGCGGCTCAGAATAGTGGCCGCTTTGCCGCTGATGGCGTCACCACAGACCTTGTCGCGCGGGAAGGCGGCTTTGTCCACCAATACGCAGGGGATGTTCAGATGGCTGAGTTTCAGGGCGGTGGCAGCGCCGCCAGGGCCGGCCCCGGCAATGCAGATGTTGGTTTTTATCATGTGCGGGAACTCACGGAATAGGTTGGGTGCGAAAATAGGAAGCAGTGCCGGTATTGCGGCATTTCCGAATCTGGGAATCTTGCATTATTAGGAGAGCCGTTGTAAAATGACTTGTTGGCGGAGGCGCTGCGCCGTCCCATGTTTTCTTTGGGCCGGGTAGCCGCAGCGCCTTTCAGGATGGTCAGTGCGTTTCAGTTTGGATGTTGATGGGGCCGCTCAATATCCGGTGGACGGGGCAGGCGTTGGCGATTTGCGTCAGCCTATTGCGCTGTGTTTCGTCGAGTTGCCCGATGAATTCGATTTGCCGGTGAAAGATTGTGCCCTCGCCGGTTTTTTCATAATCCACCTTTACAAGCACCTCTTGCAAATCCCAGCCTTTGCGGGCCGCATACATGCGCAGGGTAATGGCCGTGCAAGCGCCGAGGGCCATTTTGAGGAGGGTGCCAGGGGTGGGGCCCAGGTCTTCGCCGCCCAATTCTTTAGGCTCATCTGCTATGAGACTATGTGCTTCGAATTGAAGGCCGGTTTTATAATTTTCCTGCCCGATGTGGGCGGTGATGGCGTTTTCCATTTTGTGAAATAGCTTTAGGTGAAAGTGGATGAAACAACCCCGGAAGCATGAAGTTGCCGCAGTCCGGGGAAATATTTCCCCGGCAGATGGCGGACTATATTTAGGGGGTTCTTACCTTTGCCAACGCTTGTTAAATTCTCTATTTGCGGGAGTAGCTCAGTTGGTAGAGCATCAGCTTCCCAAGCTGAGGGTCGCGGGTTCGAATCCCGTTTCCCGCTCAGGAAAGCAGCCGGATATTGCGGCTGTTTTTTTTTTGTATCCCCTCATAAATTATACTTTTGAACGCCAGGTTTTGTCCATTTGACATTTGCTATTAAACTTTAGCCATCCGGGTAATCGGGATGCAGCCAGAACCAAATAGGCTTAGTACAAATAGTGAGGGCA
>SCUG01000077.1 GCA_004297645.1 Saprospiraceae bacterium
TCCTTTGACTTGACGTTCAGCGTAAAGCTCACCGTCGGTCGTTTGTGCTGGAACAAAGTTATTTTTATGCACTCGATTAGTCAATATCCTTCTATAAAATAGTCCTAATAATAGGGGGCCCAACCACCGTCTCGGCCCCCTCGACGGCAGCGCCTGCGACACGCTCGGCCTCGACAATCACCCTTTAGCAGGCTTTAATTGGGAAGTGCCAGATACACTGACACCTTTAATGGCCGGGTTTACCGACAATTCTTTTTACGAGCCTACAGAATGGTTTTGGGATTTCGACGGCACGGGCACGAGTACAGAGGTGAACCCCCTACACACTTTCCCTGCCGATGGTACCTACACCGTATGCCTCACGGTGAGCAACCAGTACGACAGCGATACTTTTTGCCGGGAGGTGACGGTGGGCGTGACGGGGACGAAGGAGGAGGAAAACACTTTCTCATTCACTTTATACCCTAACCCAGGTAACGGGAATGTGCACCTGAAGTATGCCCTGCCAACCGGTAAAGTGGCCACCTGGAAGCTGTTCGATGCGCTGGGGCGGGAATGGAGGAGTGAAAACCTTTCTTCCGGTTTCACCCGTCATACCGTTCTGTTGGATGGCCTTCCGGCTGGCCTGTATTTCTATCGCTTGACCATAGAAAATGAATTAGTAAAAAGCGGAAAAATGATCGTTCAGGCACCATGAGTCAACCCAATCGCCCCATCCTCCTATGCGCTTCAATGGACAGCCCGAACAGTATCGCCGTCAGCACGGTGATGAAGACGAGCGCAAAGTGCAACTGCCCGGCAAGCCCCATTGCAAAAAAAATCAATGCAAAAAGGTCCCGTTTGCCGAGAGGCGCCAGGAATTTCAGGAGGCGGTCAAGGGGCGTTTTACCCTCCTGATAGCTGTACTCAATGTTGAGCAGCGAGCCGCCTTTTTTGTAGCGCCGGAGGTAATAATACATGCTACCCAATGCTGCTGCCGTAAAAACGAGGGCCGAAACACCGGCGATTTTTTCAAAGCCGGAGACGCCGTCGCGGAACAGGCCGGTGAGAAACCCGGCCAACGCCAGCACATAAGAGCTATTGTCCACGAGGGTGTCGAGCCATTGCCCGAAGGGCGAAGCTTTGAATTTCAGGCGAGCCAGTTCGCCGTCCACGCCATCGAGCACGCTGGCCAGGTGGAACAGCAAGGCGCCAAGCATGAATCCCCAATACGGTCCCTGCGCCAGCAACCACGCCGCAAGTACACCGAGCAACCCGGTGAAAACGGTGAACTGGTTCGGCGTGATGGCGGTATGCGCCAGCACCCGGCTGACGCTGATGGAAATGGGGCGGTTCAAGTGGCGGCTCACCCAACCGTCGGTGGGCTTGACGAGACTACGGCGGAGCGCCTTTTTCACCAGCCTCAGCTCTTTTTGATTGTGTACCCGGTAGTAAAGGGTGCCCTCTTTCACCGGAAACAATGTCGCAGCCGGGCCGTCTTTTTGGCGCAACCGGGCGGGAGTAACGGCAAAAGTGAGCAGGCCGTCTTCGGTGTGGATGAGGCTGTTCCCGGACTCAATCATTTGCCGGGGAATGGCGGGGTCGGGCACCACAGGTTCGGCAACCATCAGCACCCCGCCGTCCGCCGGGAGGCCGGTCAATACGTCGTCAGGGCTTTTGCCTTCGGCAATGTCGAAGGTCAGCTTCCACGGCGCTGTTTTTTTTATCAACTTCCCGGCAGCAGCAGCGGTTTCTCGGCCGCCAACCAGCAGGGTGGCGTGGCTTACCCCGGCCCGTTCCAGCGCCCGCAGGGTGCGCTCCAAAAGCGTGAGGCCGTAGATTTTGAGATTTAATGGATGGAAGGCATCGCCGCTGCCATCGAATGGCGGCAACTGAATGAGGGCATGTACGGTGGGTGGTGTTTCGTTCATCGTTCGATTGTTCTAATTTCGCCGCAAAGCTAATTGCATTGACCGGGTTTAGAAGGTTCGGAGAAGTACGGAATGTTTATTCTCCCAAAACTAAACCTCCCTGAATCTCGTCAACAATCTAAACTTTCATGCATTACCCCATCCGTCAATTGGCAGGAATAATGGAGGGCGGGTTTCTGAACGAGCCGCCGCAGGATGCCATTATCGAGCATTTGTTGCTCGACAGCCGTCAGGTCATTTTCCCCGCCAGCAGCGTTTTTATAGCGCTCCGGGGCCGCCGCTACGACGGGCACGAGTTTTTGGAAGACCTCTATAAAAGTGGCGTCCGCAACTTCGTCATTTCCCAGGTTCCGGCGCCCCATTCTCAATTTCCGGGCGCCAATTTTATTTTAGTAAAAAACACCCACGAGGCCTTCCACCGGTTCGCCGCCTTTCACCGGCACCAGTTTGGCCTTCCCGTCATCGGCATCACCGGCAGCAACGGAAAGACTATTGTAAAGGAGTGGCTTTTTCAGCTCTTGCACGAAGATTACCACATTGTGCGCAGCCCAAAGAGCTACAACTCGCAAACGGGGGTGCCCCTTTCGGTGCTCCAAATCGCGCCGGAACACACGCTTGGCATCTTCGAGGTGGGCATCTCCCAGCCCGGCGAAATGCAAAAACTCGCTCCCATCCTCGACCCCGGCATTGGCATTTTCACCAACATCGGCGAAGCCCACAGCGAAGGTTTCCCGAACTTGGAAACGAAAATCCGGGAGAAACTCCTTTTGTTTGAAAATGTAAAAACCCTGATTTACTGCCGGGATAACGAACGCGTGGAAGAGGCAGTAAGCAGTTGGCAGGTTGCAGTTGCTGGCCGGAAGGTTTTTGCCTGGTCGGCGACGGGTAAGGAGGCGGATTTACTAATAAAAGAAATAAAGCCCGCCGGCAGCGAAACAATAATTGAGGCCTGGCATGCCAACTGCCAACAACCAACTGCCAACTGCCAACTGCGCATTCCTTTCACCGGCGCCGCTTCCATCGAAAACGCCATTCACTGCTGGGCGCTAATGCTCCACCTCGGCTACGGCCACGACACCATCGTTCGCCGCATGGCGAAGCTGGAACCGGTGGCCATGCGCCTCGAACTGAAAGAGGGCAACAATGGCTGCACGGTTATCAACGACAGCTACAACTCCGACTTTACGTCGCTCAACCTCGCTCTCGACTTTTTGAAACAGCAGAGTAATAAGAAACGGCACACGCTCATTTTATCGGATATTTTGCAAAGCGGGCAGCAGCCGGAGCAGCTCTACCAGCGGGTGGCCGGATTGCTGTTGGAAAAAAAAATGCATCGGGTCATCGGCATCGGGACGGAGGTGAAAATTTTGGAAAAACTGCTCCCCTCCACATTGGAAAAATCTTTTTACCCCGATACTTCCGCCTTCCTGACGGCCCTCCCCCACCTGACCTTCAGCGAGGAGACCATCCTGCTGAAAGGCGCCCGCCGCTTCGGGTTCGAGCGCATCGCCAACCGGCTGGCCATCAAAACCCACAACACCACACTGGAAGTAAACCTCGGTGCCTTGCTTCACAATTTGCGGCAGTACCAAAGCAGACTTCAGCCGGGCACCCGCCTAATGGTGATGGTGAAAGCCGGAGCATACGGCAGTGGCAGCGTGGAAGTGGCGAAGCTGTTGGAATTTCAAAATGTGGATTACCTCGGCGTGGCATACGCCGACGAAGGGGTCGAACTGCGCCAGGCGGGTATTCAATTGCCCATCATCGTGATGAACCCGGAGGAGGCCACCTTCGATGCCCTCATGCGCTACCGGCTGGAGCCGGAGATTTACAGCCTGGGTCTTTTGGAGAAATTTCTCCGCTTCGTCAGCCAGCACCAGGAAAGTGCCATCCCTGCCATCCACCTTAAACTCGATACCGGCATGCACCGGCTCGGCTTCGAAGAAAAAGACCTCGATGCTGTGCTCAACCTTCTTCCCGCCGCCGCCCGCCGCCCGCCGTCCGCCGTCAAATCCATCTTCTCGCACCTTGCCGCCAGCGAGGCCCCCCTTCACGACGATTTCACCCGGCAGCAGGTGGCGCTTTTCCAAAAAATGTACGAAAAGCTGGCAGCAGGGTTGGGCTACCGCCCAATGCGGCACGTGCTCAACTCCGGCGGCATTGTGCGTTTTCCCGAATACCAGATGGACGTGGTACGCCTCGGCCTCGGCTTGTACGGCATAGACAGCAGCGGCATTTTGCAAAGCCAGCTCCAAACGGTGAATACGCTCAAAGCCACTATTTCTCAAATAAAAAACATAAGCCCCGGTGAGACCGTGGGCTACGCCCGAATGGGCAGAGCCGAAAAACCCATGCGCATAGCCACCATCAGTCTCGGCTATGCCGACGGCTTGCTGCGCGAGGCAGGCAACGGGCGTTTCAGCGTGGGCATCTGCGGCGAAAGGGCACCCCTCATTGGCAACGTTTGCATGGACATGGCGATGGCCGACATCACCCATATTCCCGCTGCGCGGGAAGGAGACAGTGTCCTCATTTTCGGAAAAGGGTCTATAGGAGGAACCCTGCCCGTGGAAGAACTGGCCGCTTGCCTCGGCACCATCCCGTATGAGGTATTCACCTCCATTTCCAACCGCGTGAAAAGGGTGTATGTGCAGGAGTGAGAGAGATTCACCGCCCCAAAGAATAATGAGCGGCAAGTAAAGAATACCTATACTTTTGAACGCCAGGTTTTGTCCATTTGACATTTGCTATTCAACTTTAGCCATCCGAGTAATCGGGATGCAGCCAGAACCAAATAGGCTTAGTACAAATAGTGAGGGCAATGAATT
>SCUG01000078.1 GCA_004297645.1 Saprospiraceae bacterium
ACTTGGTTCAAGTTCAGCCCCGACGGCAACTACGAATATGGGCATTTCAGCCAACCTATTGGGAAGGGTGCCTGGTCGTGGGAATACAGAGGTGAAAAAGCCTACCTCTTGCTCGATTCGGAATTGTTGGGCGACGACCGGGAATGGTCATTCCTCTTGGGCAGGGATGAAGACGTGATGATTTGGGTGGGCACCGAACGCTACCACACCAACGACATTCAGTGCAAACTGCAAAAACTTATGTTCATCCCAAAAAACCGCGGCGAAATGGGCTATAAGGATGAAAAGGGTGCAGGAAAATGAAGTGAGGACGATTGGCCTATTTTTGAAAATTGCCTGCCTAATCCCATCTCACCGTCAACAAACATAATTCATGACAAACGAGACCAAGCCTGCCGCCGGGAGAAAACCGGCCCTCTCCATTCCGCAAATCATCAACATGAGCGTGGGGTTTCTGGGCATTCAGTTTGGCTTTGCCCTGCAAAACGGCAATGCCAGCCGAATCCTTCAGGGCTTCGGTGCCAACGTGGAAGAACTCCCGAATTTTTGGTTAGTAGCGCCCATCATCGGCTTGCTGGTGCAACCTATCATCGGCCATTATAGCGACCGCACCTGGACGAAGCTCGGCCGCAGGCGCCCTTATTTTCTGGCAGGGGCGATTTGCGCAAGCATCGCCCTCTGTCTGATGCCCAACGCGGGTTTTCTCACCAATGCCATCCCATCACTTTGGGTAGGTGCCGGCATGCTCATGATTATGGATGCCTCGTTCAACATCAGCATGGAGCCGTTTCGCGCATTGGTCGCAGATAAACTGTCCACCGAACAACGCACCATGGGTTTTTCCGTGCAAACCGTACTCATCGGCATCGGCGCCGTGGTGGGTTCGTGGTTACCGTATGTCCTGGCCAATTGGGTGGGCATCCCCAACACTGCCCCGGAGGGCGAGGTGGCGCCCAACGTCATTTGGTCGTTTTACACCGGTGCCATCGTTTTCATGTCCGCCATCATCTGGACCGTGGCCACCACGCCAGAATACCCCCCGGAGGTACAGGCAAAATTTATTGCGGATGAGGCTGGCGGGGAAGAGGCTGCTCCATTGGGTGGGCTAAGCCGCATTTTGACAGATATTGCCCGTATGCCGAAAACCATGAAACAACTGGGGCTTGTGCAGTTTTGCTCATGGTTCGCTTTGTTTTCCATGTGGGTGTTCACCACCCCTGCCATTGCCCACCATATCTATGGCTGCGCCATCGAAGACAATAGCTCGCAGACCTATCAGGATGCCGGTGACTGGGTAGGCGTCATCTTCGGCATATACAATCTCGTCTCAGCTTTATACGCCATGCTGCTTCCGCGCATTGCGGCGAGGCTTGGCCGCAGGAAAACCCACGCTGTGTCGCTGACCTGTGGCGCAGTGGGGCTTATCTCCATCTATTTTGTAAAAGACCCACACTGGCTCATCGCCTCTATGCTGGGTGTTGGCATCGCCTGGGCGAGCATTCTCTCCATGCCGTATGCCATTCTCGCCGGCTCGTTGCCCATTCGGAAAATGGGCGTTTACATGGGCATCTTCAATTTTTTCATCACCATCCCGCAGATTTTCAGCGGTGTCATCAACCGGCCTTTGGTAAAATACGCCTTTGGCTCCGAAGCTATCTATGCGCTGGTGATGGCGGGGGTATTGTTCCTCATCGGTGCCTGGGCCGTCTTGCGCGTAGATGACCCGGATGATGTGGTAGCACACGCCGCATAAGCAAGTTTCAGGTTCCGGGTTTTGGTTCGCCAGATGTTCATCCCGGACTACTGTGCGGTATTCCCATCTTAATTGTTCATTGAATAAGAGAAGGCCGGTTCATGCGAGCCGGCCTGTCTGAATGAAAATCGAACAACTAGGTTTATTATCTTTGGGTTAGAGTGGCTTGGTTTTAACCTGTGATTTACCCGCCTTCGGCGAAGGCAATGAAATTAGGCAACACTCCCGCTGACCAGCCTTCATCCATTCCCCCGCTTTCTTTGTACAATGCCGGTAGAAGTTGCCGCAAAAATGAAAAATGAATGCTGCCTGTTCAGTGACGAACGTCACATGCAGAGAGATTCAGGCCCAATTTTTCTGAAGTTATACTTCTGGCCGTTTCCCGATAGCTATCGGGAAATAGCAAATTTTGAATGGGCAAAACCTGGCGCTCCAAAGTATAGTATAATGCGAGAAGTACGCGGATAAAAAAATTGGGAAACGCTGAAAGGCAGCATCTCCCAATTTGCCCGAAGGCGGAAGGAATCAAACTGAGGGCCTGGCGTTGGAGACACGCCCTCACGCTGAATCAGAAGGGGCAACTTTTACACTCATCCACTTGCACGTTGGGGTTTTCTTTCGAAATAGCCGTCTTGGCTGGGTCAATACAATCCATACAGCCTATTACTTTAAATTCCGTGCGCCGGTTCATCTGGTGCTGCCGTTCGCTGCAAGGCACATTGTTCGTGCAATCGTTGACGTTTTTCGTTTCGCCATAACCACGGGCCACTAACCGGTTGCGGTCAATTCCCCGGTCGGCGAGCCAACGCACCACAGATTCTGCCCGGCGCTGCGACAATCTGTTGTTGTAAAGATTGGAGCCACGGGCATCCGTGTGCGAACCAATTTCAACGATGTACTTCGAGTTTTCCGTCAGCAGGGTATAGAGTTTTTCCAATTCCGGCTCCGCATCCTTGCGGATGTAAGATTTGTCAAAATCGTAGTAGATGTGCAACAAGTAGGGGATGGCAAAATTGTCTTCCTCGGATGGGGTGGAATGGCCACGTACCAAATCAGGCCCTCCTGTGACCAGCACTCCTTTTTCGTACGTCCTCCCGTCGGTATAAGTCCCGCCGGCAGGCAGGCGGGTATCTTTGTCCATCCAGATTCCGGTTTCTGGGTCCATGTAAGTAAATTTAGTTTCTTCCCCGGAGCCACCCGTTTTGGGGGCTAAGTCAACGGGGTGTTCGTTGCCCGACAGGAGGGAAACAGGCGAAAGATAGAGGTTCTCGCGCAGGGTCTCAGAGCCATCAAGGCCACGTGTACAAACGCTGTCGGCAATACCCGCGAAATAGCCCTCCTTGGTTGCCTTAATTTTGTAGCAGCAATTCTTTTCCAATTTAAAATAATACTTGCCGGTGATGGATGTGGTGAAGGGTTCTGCCAATGGTTGGCCACAGTCGTTTTCAAGAGAGACAATGGCTCCTTCGATAGGCAAAGTGGATGCGCCGCCGTCGAATACGATGCCCTCCACCATGAATTCAGCCACTTTGTTCAGCGGTATTTTAAGTGACAGTTGATCCTGAAGGGTGAGGTCTTTGGTGCAGCCTTCTATCTGGTTAGGTTCATAATCGGCCATGCTTGCAAGAAAATCACAGCAATCGTTGAGTTTCATGTCGATGTAAATCTTACCATCGCCGTCGGTGGTCATCGTGTCTTTTTTGCAAGAGACCACCACTTGCGCTCCCTCTATTGGAATATCTGTCTTTTCATCGTACACCAGTATTTCCACGGGGATAGCCATTTTCTTGAAGCTGTAAATGTCGTCGCCTCCTACGCCACCGTCCCGGTCGGAAGAAAAGAATCCGCAGGTACCCTCTTCGTTAAACACAATGCTAAAATCATCGGCGATAGTATTGATTGGAAATCCCATGTTGATGGGCATGCTCCAAGTACCATTGCCCTTGTCAGTGATATAATAAATGTCGAGACCGCCAAGGCCGATGAGTCCGTCTGAGGCGAAATAAAGGCGCCCATCGGCAGCAACATTGGGAAAAATCTCATGGCCTTCAGTGTTCACTTCGGGGCCGAGGTTCATGGGAGGGCCCCAGCGTCCGCTTTCTTTTTCGGAAACGTAGAGGTCCATTCCACCGAAACCGCCAGGCATGTCGGAGGCAAAAAACAGCTTCTTGCCGTCGGGGGTTAGGGCCGGATGCGCCACGGAATATTCATTGGAGTTGAAGGGCAGGCTCTGCAATTCACCCCATTTGCCCTGGCCTTCGCTGCGGGCGTAAAATACTTTGAGACGCATGATGCCTTCATCGTCGAAGTCTTTTTTTCCATCAATAAAGTTGTTGCGGGTAAAAAATATCTCTTCGCCGTTTTTTGAAAAAGAGACAGAGGCATCGTGGTATTTTGTGTTGATTTCATTGGAGAACTTTTCGGGGCGGCCGAATTTGTAATTACCACATTCCGCTTCGTTGTTTCCAAGCTGTTTCAAGTCTAAGTAGTACAATTCCAGGAAGGGGTTGCCCGTCCAGGTGCTGGTACGGCGGATGATGGGGTTCGTGTCGCGTTCGGAGGTAAAGGCCAATCCGGCTTTGTAAAACTGCGGGCTGAAATCGTCGGAGTGCGAATTGAATTCACATTGATTTACCTCATAGATACCGGCGCTTTTGGTCATAAGCTCCTCCTCGTAATCGCAAGCTCTGAGCAGGTACTGGCCACGTTGGTCGCCGGGAGAAAGGTCCACGTATTGCTGAAACCATTCACGGGCGATGTCGCATTTGCCGTTGCGCTGCAACATCATGCCATAGTAGAGCTTGTGAATAGGCTCTGCCTGTGGTAAACGCACGACCTGCCCATACCAAAACTCAGCATTCGGAGTGTCGTTTATTTTGCGGTAAGCTTCGGCCAGGTTGATTTTAGCCTGTGCCTCGTCGTGGTCTTCCAAAATGAGATTGTACAATTCGATGGCCCCGATATAGTCGAGGTTGTCCATCTTTTGCTGCGCCTGCTTCATTTTGGCAGCCTGCCCAAATGACACGGTGGCTATCAAACAAAAAAGCGAGAGAGAAGATAAAATTCGCATAGCCTTCATGATGAATGGTGATTGAGATGGGTCATGAGTTATGAGTTATGAGTTTATCTAAGCACCCATAAATCATAACTCATAATTCCTAACTACTAAAAGTAACGTGGCGTCACTATTTTTCTTTCTTTAAAATCGAACTCGTAGCCCACCATTACTTCAAATGCACCGCTGGTGACATTCGATAATTCGGTGAGCGGATAATCGTAAGCAGCGCCGAAGCGGAGTCCGTTTCTCAGCAAATAAGAGAACCAGATGTCGGCGGAGTCGTAAGAGCTGCTGTTGTCAATTATCTTGGCCCAGGAGGAACGAAACGAGGCTCCCACCCACAAGGTTTCCTGAAACAACAATGACAGGTCAATGTCAAATTCGTTGGGAGCACCTATGTCGCGGAAAGCATCGAGCTTGGTAATGCGTTTGTCCCATCCCACATTTTTCACAAGGATGGAAGGTTTGAAAATCAAAGCATTGCCATTGAGGGGAATGGCGGCACCCGACATGAAATAATAGTGACGTACCTGCCTGGCATAAATGTCGAACTGGGCATCGTTGCGCAGGTCATATTCCACGAGATGCGGCACAGAGCCTCCGATGTAAAAATGCTTGGAATAGATATAGAATCCGGCGCCGAAGTTTGGCAGGAATTTATTCACAGGTTCGAGAAATGAGGGGTCAATCGGATTTTCGAGGTTGAGCTGCGTCCAATCGGCGCGGTAGCTTTCGATGCCACCCTGCAAGCCGATGCTCAACTTGGCTTTGCCCAACGGGATTCGATAGGCA
>SCUG01000079.1 GCA_004297645.1 Saprospiraceae bacterium
GTTAACACTTGCCGGGGCCGGCATGAATCGCTTCCTGTTAGCCAGAAGCTATTATAAATTACCAGCACCTTGCCGGATGAATCGAATGTTTGGAACTATGCTGCTCAATGATTCCTGTGGCAATTGTACCTTTGCCCGCATGGAATCATTTCCGCAAAAAGACGTTTGCACCGATTCGGTTTTTAAAGAGCTGTTCTTCGCTCATGCGCGTCATTTGCACAACTTCCTTTTCTACAAAGGCGCCCCAACGGCAGAGGCCGAAGATTTAGTGCAGGAAGCAATTTTGTGAATATGGCGCGAGTGCAGGAAGGTACCATTTGAAAAAGCGAAGGCGTTTCTGTTTACGGTGGCTTCCAACCTTTTCCTCGATGCGAAAAAACACGAAAAAGCCGTAAGGGTTTTGCCTGTTCGGATCGTTTTTAATAGGCGTTGGTAATTCGAGAATAAACCCACTTCGCGCCCTTTGCGTCTTTCTGGTCAACCGCAAAGCCGCAAAGAGCGCAAAGATTTTTTGACAAAAAAAAGTAAAGCATTGACGGTTCATTGTTAATTTTCACTGCATGGAAAATCCCTTTCAGGACGAAACAGTATTGGCAAGGTGGCTCGCCGGCGAGCTGACCCCCGAAGAGTTGCAAACCCTCCAGCAGAGGGAGGATTATGCCGGTTTCGTTCAAATTATCGAAGAATTAAAAGGCCTGGAAGCGCCAGAATTTTCCGCAGAATTCGTGTGGCAGCAATTGCAGGAAAGGTTGGCAGGGGAGGAAAATTCGAAACCAGGAAGCGTGCGTGACGTGGACGAATTTCCTGCGGGAACGGAAACCGTGGAAGGGCAAAACCCGGAACCAGAAACCCCAAACCCCGAACCCTCCCTCCTCCACATCATCTCCTGGAAATACATTTCCGCCGCGGCCGCCGCCCTCGCGCTGATTATTGCAGCGCTGTGGTGGCTGACAAGCAATGAATACCCCGTGTCAGAAACCTTGGCCACAAAGGCTGGCCAGCAAAAGCAAGTGGTGTTGCCTGATGGCTCCACAGCTACCATGAATGCACGCAGTTCGCTGGGTTACAATGCCAAAAAATGGCCGGAGAGGCGGTATGTAGTTTTGGATGGAGAGGCTTTTTTTAAAGCAAAGAAAGGCCGGCGATTCACCATACAAACCAAACAGGGGCAAGTGCAAATCGCTGGTACCATTTTCAACGTCTATGCCCGCGACGCCGAGCTGGAGGTGAAATGCACGGAAGGCAAAGTCCAGGTCATCAACCCCAAAGGCACCGAGCGCGTGTTGCTCAAAAAAGGCGAACAAGTGAGCGTGGCAGGTGGCCGCATGCAGAAGCGCCAGCGGTTAACTTTTTACCCGGCCTGGTACAAAGGCGAAAGCATCTTCCGGGAAGCCCCGCTGCAAAAAGTGCTTGATGAAATGAGCCGGCAATACGGCCTTGTCGTGATGGCTGACAGCCTGGGCACGCGTAGTTTTTCCGGCAAATTCATACACAAAAATTTGAACAAGGCCCTGAAAATGGTGTGCGACCCCATGCGGCTGAAATACTCACTATCAGGAGACACTTTGCACATTGCACCCCGCTAATTCTTGTCAATTCCAACCATCCTTTTTATGCTTTGGAGCGCCAGGTTTTGTCCTTTTGCTTTTGGCTAATAGCCAATGGACAATCCCGATAGCTATCGGGAAACGGCCAGAAGTATAATTCCACCGAATTCGATAAAATTGCGGAATCATGGGAAAAAAGCCATTGGCACGCAGGGCCTAAAAATAAGCGAAATGCCATATCTTCGCTGCCCATTCAAAACCGGTTTTCCGGTGATATCTCGTGACCCTGTTCATGCTATCGGTTTCAACTTCATTACGCCGTGAAATAAAAGGTTCTTCATGATTTCACGTAGGTAAACTAAAAACCTGTTCATGCAAAAATTAGGACTTGTACTATCTGGCGGAGGTGTCCGCGGTGTGGCCCATCTCGGCGTCATTAAGGTACTTCAGGAATGTGGTATCGAGCCTACCGTGGTTTCGGGTACCAGTGCCGGTAGTCTGGTAGGTGCCCTGTATGCCGCCGGTCATTCCGTCGAGACGATTTTCGAGTTTTTTAAAAACACGGCCATTTTCAAAATGAGCAATTTGGCGACCCGCAAGCCGGGTATTATAGATTCGGACAAATTTTACGAAGTGCTGAAAGAATACCTCCCCGATGACGACTTTGGGGCGTTGAAGAAAAAGCTCTTCGTTACCACCACCGACCTTATCCACGGCCGCGTTAAGACCTTCTCAGAGGGGTCCCTCATTAAACCGCTGTTGGCCTCTTCGGCAGTTCCTGTGGTCTTTTCTCCCATCGAAATAGAAGGCATTCTTTATTCTGACGGAGGTGCACTTAACAACTTCCCGGTCGAGCCGCTGGCTGGTAATAGTACCCATATCATCGGGGTCAATGTTCATCCGCTGCAAGACACCAAATCGGAAGACATACGTTCATCCCTGCGGGTCATGGAACGCCTTTTCCACCTCACCATTCACCACCATACCGTGCAGAAATACCATCTTTGTAATATAGTCATAGCACCGCAGGGGCTTGCCGGTTTCAGCACTTTCGAACGCGGCCATTTCGACGAAATTTTCGAACTCGGATATAAAGCCGCCCAAGCCCAAAAAGAAGATTTCTTTCAATTAAAAGCCTCGCTGGAACAGGAGTAGCGGCAGGAGGTTCAGGCCAATTTCACATGGCTGAAATTTGCCCATTGCCCGCTATCGGGCAAGGGGGCTTTTAGGTGTAAAATCTCACCAGTTTTAGGATGGAGCGCCACCAATTCATTAGAATGCAGGTAAATAGCCTGCTGCCCGGTTATGCTTTGTGCACCGTATTTGTCATCGCCGAGTATGGGGCAGCCTATAGCACTCATCTGCGCCCTGATTTGGTGATAGCGACCCGTCAGTGGCTCTATTTTCACCAAATACAGGTTTTCAAATTCAGTGATAATTTTATAATGAAGCACACATTCTTTGGCTCCCCGGTTTTTATGGGTGGCAATTACAGCTTTCCGGTTCTCTGAATCTTTCACCAACCAATGCCTAAGCTCGCCGTGCGCTTCGGGTGTCTTTTTTTCCAAAATGGCTACGTATGTTTTTCGCACCGGCCGTTCTTCAAATTGCCGGTTCAAGGCCTTAAGGGCCATCGGTGTCTTAGCAAAAAGCATCACTCCACTCACTTTGCGGTCCAGCCGGTGTACCACCCCGGTGATGAGTTGCTTTTTCCAAGGGTAAGTTTCCCGCAGATATTTGCTCACCTCCGATTCCATGCCAGTGCTTCCCTCCGCGCAAATGCCCGCAGGCTTATTGACGGCGATGAGATAGTTGTCTTCAAAAAGGAGGGTTAGCATGAGGCGGCGTTTTCTGGTTTATTGTTGTTCATTGAAGCATTTTTCGCAGTAGGCTTGGACACTGTTTTCGAGAAGCTGTTTGTAGTTAGAAGCGGTTTTTAAGTGCTCGAATGCCGCTTGCCTTTCTTTGCGAATTTGCTTATAAACGGCGGCATACTCTTTTTTGAATCGCAAAAAATCAAAGGTCAGCTTGATATTTTTTTCAGGTTTGGCTTTTTGATTAAAGAGGGTACCTTCCCCTGCCCTGGTTATTCGGCTGGCTTGCGTGGCGGTCTTTTTTTGCGGCGAAAAAGCAGGTTCTGGCGGCTTGCCACCCAATTTCTCTTCGGCCAGTAGATGGCGGAATTCGGCGGCAGTAATTTTTTTGGCTCGTTCGCGGTTGGCGCGCTCCGCATCGTTGAGGTGCTTCTTTCTATGAATCACCTGCTCAATGAGTCGTGCATACAAAGTTGGCTCTTCGAAGCGGCGGTTTTTCACCCAGCCGGTAAAAGCTTTGACCTTTTCACGCGGCCCCTTCGCTGTGGTTTTTTCCTCGAAAAAAGCAAGCATAAATAGCACAAAAAAGTCTTCGTACCCTTCCAATTCGCTGCCTTTTATTATTGGCAGCACATGGTCGAGAGCAAAGGTCATGCTCACCTTAGACTCCGTCAGGATGTTAAAAGCGCGACGTTGTGCCTCCGTCAGCAGGGCTATGCGCTTTTGAATGTCATTATTAGCCGTTGGAGGCGCTGGTGTGTCTTTAGATTTTTTACGGCCGCTGTTCAGTTTGGCTTCTTCCGCCTCTTCGGTAAAATCCAATTTTTCGTTTATCACAATCTGAATGCCGGTGATATTGCGGCCTTTTTTTATAAAAGCATATTCCACGGAAAGGCGGGTTTTGGCGTTTATTTCGGCCCTTGCCACATCCAATACCTTACGGCGAAAGTTGCGATAGTCGGAGTATTTGTCAGATACGCCGAGCCGCTGTTTCAACACCTGCACCCCCACCGTCAACACATTCCGGCCATGCTGGATGTTTTCATCATAATAGGACTTGCACATCTGGTAAATGCGAATGGAGAAATTGCTCTTCATGCGCGCCACTTCGATGAACTCGAACCGGGTGGATTTTTCTTTTAAACCCAGCAGGAAGGGCTTCATGTGCGGGGAAAAACCAAACTCTACACAAGGCATCCCGGTTTCGTCGTACTTCGGTACGGCACCCGCCACCCAATTGATGTATCCGCTTAGTCGCATGCCATCCACGGTAAAATCTGTGGGGAAAGCGATTTTCTTATCCGTGATGTTACCGAGCAATTCGTCGAGCCTCTCGTATAAAGAGCCGTGTTTTTGGGTCGCGTCTGTTTTAAGAATGGGTTCAAGTTCAGAAACCGGCACGAGATAAGTCTGAAAATCGCTGTCTTCGGGTTTTAGCAGTGTCGCCAAATAAAGAATGAGTTTCTGTTCGCCTGGTGCCAGTTTGTACCTTGCGTGCTGGATAAATTTATTAGCGATGTCGGCTACTTTCTGCGTTCTTTCCGGCTGCATGATTTTTATTTTGGAGGTAATTTAAGCGCTCACGTGTACTTGTCAAGATTTAGGGTTCACTTAGTGAAACGGTAAAAATAAAATTTACCATTTGCACTTCTCACTTGAGACCCCTGACCGCTGAAAGGAAACCTTCCCCGGCGAGTGCTCCGCATTTTGCAAATATAGTTCCCCTTCAGGGGTCAGGGGTCTAAGTGTTGGTGGTCTATTTTGTTTTTATAGTTTCACTTATTGCAGAAGTCAGTCTCAGTTCCGGCAAGAACCACATCAAAATCTTCAACTCAGAAAAAGCTGAAATATACTTGCCCCAACGGCGACGGAGCGAACGATGTGTTCCTGATTTTCGCAAAGCCCGGCACGGTGAAGAAAATCAAATCCTTCCTCGTCTTCAGCCGCTGGGGCGAGGCGGTTTTCGAGTATTTCAACTTCCAGCCCAACGACCCTGCTTACGGATGGGATGGTATGTACCGGGGCCAGCCGATGAAGCCCGCCGTGTTCGTCTGGTTCGCCGAGGTGGAGTTTACAGACGGGGGGACGGAGTTGTTTGAGGGGGACGTGACGCTGGTGCGGTGAGACGAAATACCACCAGCCTCTCATCATCTGACCACCTGAAAAACCCTTCCTACTTTCCGCTCTCATTTTCTGGCAAAGTTGCTAACTTGGAGGCTTTCTTACGGCTTTTTTAATAGCTCAATCTGTTTCCTTGCAAGACACTTACCGGCATAAGGGACTGCGGCGCAAACTCGTCGAATCGCTCCAGCGCAAGGGCATCACCGATGAGCGGGTGCTCGCCGCTATGGATGTTGTGCCCCGGCATTTTTTCCTCGACAGCGCCTTCGCCGACCTCGCCTATCAGGACCAGGCCCTGCCCATTGAGTGCGAGCAGACCATTTCGCAGCCCTATACGGTGGCCTTTCAGACGCAACTTTTGGAAGTAAAAAAACGGGACAAAGTGCTGGAAATCGGAACAGGCTCCGGCTATCAGGCGGCAATTCTCGGCGCCATGGGGGCAAGGGTTTTCACCGTCGAGCGGCAGGAAAATTTGTTCAATAAAACGAGAAAATTCCTGACCTCGATGGGTTTCAAAAACGTGCACTGCTACTTCCGGGACGGCACGAACGGATTGCCAGAGTTTGCCCCTTACGACAAAATCATCGCCACAGCGGGTGCGGCCAAAGTGCCGGAAGCCCTGCTCCGGCAACTGAAAATCGGCGGCATCCTCGTCATTCCCGTAGGGAAAAAACTGCAAAAAATGAAGCGCATCATCCGCAAATCGGAAACCGAATACAGCGAGGAAAACCGGGGCGACTTCCGTTTTGTCCCGTTTCTGAAAGGTACGCAGTAGGCTGTTGCGTCCGCTCAATTGCTAATATTCAGCGGCCATTAGAGCTTGTTTGGATTTTGGGTTTCGAGTGAAAAATCGTCAATTTTTGCAACTGTTCAGCCTCCCCCCGCGCTTGTTTGTGTTTTGGGTTTCGAGGGGAAAAGCGTCAGTTTTTTGATGAGACAACCTGTCCCGGCTTTATGCCGGGAAGGCGGAAAAATGGGAATATAGCCTTAGCTACATGACCAATTTTTCAACGCAGTATCATCAAAAAAAAGGCGGTTTTTCACCGGAAGCTAAATCCCCAACAAGCTCTAACGCCCGGCAGTATAAATTCCCTAACTTTGCGAACCTAATTATACTCAGCGCCATTAGGTTTTGTGCAAATTGCCTTTGCCCCTCCTCGCCGCCTTTCCCGATAGCTATCGGGAGCTCGTCGGGGGAGCGAGCTTTTGGGGGCGTTCCGCCCCCATACCCCCTTTGCACAAATCCTATTGGTACGAAGCATAAACAACTTTCATTGGCCGCAACCAGCCGCAAAAAAGGCCAGAGGCCAAAAGTTAAAAGCCAATAAAGATATGGCACAAGTAGAACTGATAATGCCCAAGATGGGCGAGAGCATCATGGAAGCCACCATCCTGCGTTGGGTTAAAAACGTAGGCGACACGGTAGAGGCAGACGAAACCATCCTCGAAATAGCTACTGACAAGGTGGACTCCGAAGTCCCCTCGCCTGTGGCCGGTGTTCTGTCGGAAATAAAATACCAGGTGGATGCCGTGGTGCCTGTCGGGCAGGCCATCGCCGTCATCGCCACGGCAGGGGAAGAAGCAACCCCGGCGCTATCGCCTGCCGTGAAGGAAGAAGCGCTGCCCGCCACAAATGGCCAAACCAATGGCATTGCACCCAGCCACCCCGAAAGAGAACTCCTCTCCACAGGCGTGGCAGAAACAGCCGCCGCCATACCAACCACCGGTGGAAGCGGCCGGTTTTACTCGCCCCTTGTCAGAAACATCGCCAAAACGGAGCACATCAGCGTTGCCGAACTGGAGCGCCTGCCCGGCACCGGTGCTGGCGGCAGGGTCACTAAAAAAGACATCCTCGCATACCTCGAAAATCGCACCGCAGCGCCTCAACAACAGCCCGCCGCCCGGCCGGCACCTTCCATTACCGCGCCAGCGAAACCCGCCGTCAGCGTGAGTGGCAATGTGGAAATCGTGGAAATGGACCGCATGCGCAAACTCATCGCCAGCCACATGGTGATGTCGAAGCACACCTCTCCGCACGTCACAAGTTTCGTGGAGGTGGACGTGACCAACATCGTCAATTGGCGCGAGAAAAACAAAGACGCTTTCCAAAAGAAATACGGTGAAAAAATCACTTTTACACCCATCTTCGTCGAGGCGTCCGCCAAAGCCATAGGTGATTTTCCCATGATAAACATTTCGGTCGAGGGGAATAATATTTTGGTGAAAAAAGACATCAACATCGGTATGGCCACAGCACTTCCTTCGGGCAACCTCATCGTGCCCGTCATCAAAGGCGCCAACCAGTTGAGCCTCGTTGGCCTCACCAAAACAGTGAACGACCTCGCCGCCAGGGCCAGGTCCAACAACCTCAAACCCGAAGACATTCAAGACGGCACATTCACCATCACCAACGTCGGCACCTTCGGCAACGTCATGGGCACGCCCATCAT
>SCUG01000080.1 GCA_004297645.1 Saprospiraceae bacterium
CGTGTAACAGCTCGTCAAAACGGCGAGCAAAAGTACGGCATCTGTGGGCGAAAAAACAAACCAGCCCCAAGCCACCAGCAGCGTGCCCAAATACAACGGGTGGCGGACTCTCGCATGGAGGCCGCTGGTGCTCAGCGTTTCATGCTCAGGGGGGCGGCTGTTTTTCAGTTGAAAAATTCCGGTAAACTCCGGCAGGTCGTAACTCCGGAATGCGAGGGCCATGCAGCCCGCACCTGCCGCCACCAAAAGCCAGCCAGTGAATGGCACCCTGAGCATGAATTCGCAAACCACGACTTTTTTCATCGAAAAAAACTGCCACGCCAGCGGCAGCAGAAGCAGCACGGAAACTGCATTGAAAACCAGCCGGTAATACCGCTGTGGCAGCAACCGGGCCACCAGAAAATCCTTGGCGCCTGGGCTGGCCAAAATGCTGTGCAGCGCAAAATAGCCAACCACCGCCACTCCCAAAATTAGCAGGTTCATAGGCATTGTTTTTCCGGGCAAAGATAGACATCCCCTGCGCTGGTGAGCATCTACATTGAAGTTCGTGCTGTTGGTGGCAGAAAAAGTCATGGAATTCATTTGGCTCTGGCTTTGCCAGCGTAGGAGGTACGCCAAAGTATTCTTTTCTTTGGCCTCAAAAATTCATCCGATGCGATACATTTTGTTGTTGCTGCTGTTGCCCTTGAGCACCCCTGCATTTTCACAATCAGGGAAATCAGCGGGTATGTATGTTGGCATCCCGTTCGTGAACGAAAAACTGAAGGAGGGCCGCAAATACAAACCGTTTCAGTTGTTGCTGTACTACAATTTTACCAACCTTTTAAAAGATAGGAAGAATGACCTGTGGGTCTTTCTGGAGCCGCAATTCGTGTGGGTGCATTTTTCACCAAAAGACAAAAAGGAAGTGGAATTTGGCGCCAACCTCGGCTTGGAGTATCGTCTGAACATTTCAGTGCGAACGGCCTTCACCGCCGCCATTGGCTCCGGGCCACACTACATTTCCGTGGAGACGAAACAGCAGGCCAAGGGCTATATTTTTTCCGACAATTTCACCGCCGGCATCCGGCTTAAACCTGGCCACAGCGGCATCGGCCTCGACTTAAAATGCCGGTATCGCCACATTTCCAACGCGGGCATCAAAAACCCCAACAAGGGCATTGATTCGTGGTTCGTCATCTTCGGAGCAACCAAAAACTTGTGAATGGCGAACCGGCATGGAATCATTCGCCGTCAGATTTTCACCAGTTTCCACTTGCCACGGCGGAAGAGCACGATAAAAATCACCGATAAGGCAGCTTCGCTGATGGCCACTGCCCAGCAAACTCCGGCCAAGCCCCAACCCAACTCCATGGCAAAGAAATAACCGAACGGGATTTCCATCAGCCAGAAACAGATGAAATTGACGAGCGTAGGAGTGCGGGTGTCGCCGGCCCCGTTGAATGACTGGCTGAACACAAGGCCATAAGCAAACAAAACGTAGCTGGCGCAAAATATTTTTAGCGTGAGAATGCCGGCCTTTATCACCTCTGGATTAGTGTTGAAAAGCGGAATGGTCCAGTTGGCCGTGGTGAACAATACCACCGAAACTATCAGCAGGAAGAACATCGTAAAATGCGCCGTGCGCCACGAGGAAATCTCCGCCCGCTCTGGCTTTCCGGCGCCGAGATTTTGCCCGGTCAGCGTGGCCGCCGCATTCGAAAGGCCCCACACCGGCATGAAGGTAAAAATAATGATGCGCAGCGCTATGGTGTAGCCCGCCAGCGACTCGCTTCCAAATTGGGCGATGATGCGCATGAGAAAAATCCAACTCGCCGACATGATAAGGTATTGACCCGTGCCCCCTGCCGCCACTTTTACCAGCCGTGTGATGAGGCGCCATTGAAGCCGCAGTTTTTGCCCCGCCAGCTTCACCACTCCCACGCCCCGAAACAGCAGGTAAAGCTGGAGGGCAACGCCCGTCGTCCGGCCGATGGCGGTGGCAACGGCAGCGCCCTGCACGCCGAGTTCCGGGAAAGGCCCTATCCCGAAAATCAGCATTGGGTCAAGCACGATATTGATGCAGTTCGACAGCCATAGCACCCACATGGCATAAGCCGCATTGCCCGCCCCCCGGAACACCGCATTGAACAGAAAAATCAGCATGATGACGATGTTGCTGCCGAACATGATTTTGGTGTAGCCGGAGCAATCGCGGATGAGCGTTTCATTGCCCCCCATGAGCCGCAGGATGTCTTCGGAAAAAATAAATCCGGTCACACCTATCACCACTGAAATTCCGGTGGCGAGGAAAATGGCCTGAACCGCCGCTTCAGCAGCTTTAGCGGGGTGCGCTTCTCCCACCCTGCGCGCCACCATCGCCGTTGCAGCGGCGCTCAGGCCTATCGCCAACGAATATACCAACGTAATCACCGACTCGGTCAAACCTACGGTAGCCACGGCATTCACACTTACCTTCGCCACGAAAAACGCATCCACGAGTGCGAACAAGCCCTCCATCAGCATCTCCAATACCATCGGAATGGATAGCAAAATGATGGCCCGGTTGATGCTGCCGGTGGTAAATTCCTGCTCTTTGCCCGTGATGGCATCGCGCAGGGTGGAGATGATCTTTGACATACAGGCAGGTTGGGTGATTTTGCGGCGCGAAAATAGGCGAATTCACGATTAATAGATTTTTTTCAAGAAGGCTCTTGGCCTAACTATACTGTCGAGCGTTAGGTTTTGTCCATCCCGGGTATTTGGCGCTGACTTCGCTGGCTTAGGGGTTTGGGG
>SCUG01000007.1 GCA_004297645.1 Saprospiraceae bacterium
TGCTCCGTGAGCGGTTGAAGATTTACCTCGATTGCGATTGATGGAATAAGTCCCTTTTCCGAAACCCGAAGATGATGCCGGCCTGGGTGAAACTGTACTGCCGAAGCCCTCTTCGACAGCCTGTAATAGCGCCGCCGAAAAGGGCGTTGCCCGATCTGCGTTGCAATGCCATGAGTGCAAATCCGTCCCCGAAGAAGGAGCCACCGGCAACTGGTGGTGCTGCCTGAAATGGGGGCTGCTGCCGATGATTCTTGTGGTGATAGTCTGGTGGGTGAAAAAGAGGTATGCTAATAGGTTTTTCCGTGCCAAGGACCGGAAAAACCTGTTGCCGTTGAGAATAGTATAACTTCTTGACCAATTGCTCTAATGCATGATGAGCTTCCCGCTGCCCACCCGCTGCCCCTCTTGCTCCATCTGCCAAAAGTACAACCCCGGCGGCACGCCCGCTAACTGTACCTCCACTTCCTGCTGTCCCGCCGGCAAAAGCGCCAGGCGCACCTCCCGCCCAAGCTGGTCGTGCAGGTGCCATGCTACGGTCTGCGGCAATGGTACCAGCAGGGAAACCGTGACACGGCCGCTCGCCGGGTTCGGCCACACCCTTACCGCCTGCACGGGCGGCGGCACGTACCCGCTCGAAACGTACACAATATTGCTGTCGCAAACCGGATACCCCGTGCCGAGGCGGTAGTGAGGAAAGTTTGGGATGGAGTAGTTCACGGAGCAGGGAAGCGGCAGCCCCCGCTGCTCGAAGTTGCAGGCCGTGCCCAACTCGTCGGGGTCATTTATGACATGCATATAAGCCACCGGACCGTGCGAGGTCATGTATATCTTGCAGTCCGGGCCGAGCTGCATCCGCTGGAAATAGACCGGGAACAGCAGGTTGAAGAACTCATAGACGAAGCCGTCGTACTCCCCTACCAGTGTCTTCGAGGCCGATATATCAGGTGCTTCCAAATCCAACTGCCACAACTTGGTCTGCGTGGAGAGGTAGAGCCGCTTGGAGTTGGGGGAAAAGGCAAGGCCGCTAAAGTTCAATAGGTGAGAGTCTATTTCCATTTGTTGATAATTACTCAAAAGTCCCGTATTTCGGTCGAAATCAAAGAGCATCAGTTGGTCCATGAAGTCGTATTTGGCGAACTTGGTTCCATCGGGAGAAAACGCTATTTGCCCCCCTCCATTGAAGGAAAGAACACCACCAATCGATTGAGAATCAATTTCAGTTACTCCATCCTCCGTAAGTAAGATTTTGTAATATTTATTCCCATAAAGGCTGATAGCCATGACCCACCAATCTTGGCTGTTACCATGTTTTACAGCCTGTATGCCTACCTGTATTTGGCTGGTGAGTATTGGTTGGTTCTTAATCGTTACATCTCCAAGGGCATTGTTCAACGTCATGTCAACCTTTGAATAATAAAGCCTATTAATCCTAATAAATGGAGATTCATTAAAGACCTCGAAGGCTTGGTGAAATACGTAGAATTTGCTAGTGTCATTGGGGGTAGGCAAGATTATTATACCTCCAATTGCAGAGTAACCTCCATCTGGACAGTTATTTTCATGCAATATCCCAGGGTTTAGTCCATCTCCATTAGGCATGATATTGTGTTGCCTATCTTTTATGTCGCACCCATTTGAATAAAATAACAGGTTGCCGTTATTACCCGAAATACTAGTATTTGTTCCATATAGTGGATAAGAAACCGATAGTCTCTCAATATCAAGCTCTCCTGCTTTAAAACTTAGTAAGTTCATACAATTTATTGGATAGTCCGGGCTGGGGTCTTGTTCCACCCCTATCAGCCAGTTGTAGTCCATTTTGCCCTGTGAGAACCCGCAAATACTACAAAGCATAAAACCTAAAATGATAATATTTTTCATGAGCTTCTATCTTTAAACAAAGCAAGAACACAGGTGGACGGAATAACCATCCACCTGTGTGTTCTCACTAAAACTTTTTATTTTTTGACGGTAATCAACTTTGAAGAGCTTCCTGTAGCCGTGACAATGGAAACGAAATAGGTTCCAGATTGGAATGCATCAAAGTCAACGGGAACTGCCTGAGTGCCCCTAAGCAGTGCTTCGGTATATAACCGCATGCCCAATGTGTTAGTGACTATTAGCTTCCCATCGGATTCCAACTCATGCTTCAGTTCAACTATGGCCCATCCGTTTGATGGATTTGGATAAACACTGAAAGAAATGGTCGAAGGACTTGAAGTGCTTGGCGCTTTGATTTGCTGCCCTCCATCGCTGCCCATTCCACAGGCAGTAAAGTCATTGTAGGCTGTTTCGTTGCCAAGTAACGCACGGGCAGCATACACGCCTTCGCCGCCCGAATAGGGGCATTGGGCGGCAATTGGCGTCAAATCGGCCACTTGCTGTGAGGTAAGGCCGGCTTGGTCGTTGGCTACGGTTTCGAGCAGAATCCGATTGGCCCCAGGTACTTTGAAAATCGTTGTCATTTCCCGTTATTTGATAATGACTAACTTCCCGCTATCAATTTGCTGCCCCTCACTCCCCACCTTCCAAAAGTACATCCCATCCGCCAGACCTTCCAGCGAAAACGTATGCCCAAGCTGCCCAGACGACAATTCCCACTGCCGAACGGCCTGCCCCGTAGCATTGAAAAGCCACAGCGTGGCTGGTTTTGAGATGGCAAAGTTGTTCTCCGCATGCAGTTCATAGCTCGCCGGGTTCGGCCACACCCGCACCCCCTGTAAGGGCGGCGACTCGTACGCCGCCGACACGTACACGATATTGCTGTCGCAGACCGGGTACCCCGTACCGAGGCGGTAGTTCGGGAAGTTCGGGATGGAGTAGTTCACCGAGCAGGGGAGCTCCAGCCCACGCTGCACGAAGTTGCAGGCAAGCCCCGGCTCGTCGGGGTTGTTGATGACGTGCATGTAGGCCACGGGGCCATGTGAGGTCATGTATATCTTGTAGTCTGGGCCGAGCTGCATCCGCTGGAACAGCACTGGAAACAACAGGTTGAAGAACTCATAAACAAATCCATCAAACTCCCCCACCAGCGTCTTGGAGGCAAGGATGTCGGGAGCCTCCAAGTCCAACTGCCAAAGCTTCTGCTGCGTGGAAAGGTAAAGCCGCTTGGAGTTGGGGGAAAAGGCAAGGCCGCAAAAGGCTAGTTCGTTTGTATCTATATCCATCTGCCGGTAGTTGCTCAAAAGCCCCGTGCTACGGTCGAAATCAAAGAGCATCAACTGATCCATGAAGTCGTACTTGGCGAACTTGGTCCCATCGGGCGAAAAGCACATCTGGCCGCCGCCATTTATAGACAATAAATCACCAATTGTTTGAGAATCAACTTCAGATATGCCATTCTCTGTGAGCAGTACCTTGTAGTATTTATTGCCGTTTTGTTTCATTGCTATTACCCACCAGTCATTATTGTTCGCGTGCCTAACGGCTTGTATGCCTGTATATTGAGTTGTGCCTAGAACAACTTGGTTCTTGAGTATAACATCTCCCATTCCATTGTTTTGCTGCATATCAACTACTGTGTAATACAATCTATTTGTTCTGACAAATGGAGATTCATTATAAATTTCAAAAGCCTGATGGAACAAGTAATATTTGTTGGGATTACCTGGAGAAGGTAAAATGATAATTCCTTGTGAAGTATAACCACCATCTGGACAATTATCATCATATATTGAGCCAGGGTTTAAATGATTACCATTTGGCATGATTTGATGGTTAGCATCTTTAATATAACATCCGTTAGAATAAAAAAGCAGGTTACCGTCGCTGTTTGAAGCACTTACATTTGATAAAAAAAATCTTGAATCTATTAGCTCTTTAGTTATTTTAAGGCCATTAATATCGCCAAAATCTAAAACGTTCATGCAATTAATGGGGTAATCCGAACCACCTGGTTCAAGTCCCATAAGCCACGTATAATCCTGTTTCGACTGTGCATGAATAAGTATGGAAGCAAATGAAAAAATAAAAGGCATGATAAATTTCATGTCGGCTAAATTTGGTATTAACGAAAAAATCCCCTGCAAGTAGCGGATCACTTGCAGGGGGATTAGGAAAATTGATTAACGTGATATGACAAAAATCCTTGACTGTTTGCCTGTGATGGTCTGCAAGGTCAAGAAATAGGTGCCCGCAGGCAGGTTGGCAGTATCCAACGGGACAACCTCCGTGCCCTCCAACAGCTTTTCGGCCAATACCTGAACACCAAGTGTATTTGTAAGGGTGAGGCTAGAAGCATTCTCCAACTTCTTGTCCAATTGCACCACCGTATAACCATTGGCTGGGTTCGGATAGATGGTGAAACTTGAACCAGCAGGCGTTTCAACTTCCGGTGCTTTTATTTGCTGCCCATCATTACCATTGGACAAGCCACAAGCCGCAAAATCATAGTAAACCGCTTCGTTGCCGAGGAGGGCACGGGCAGCGTACACGCCCTCGCCACCCTCATACGGGCACTCGACGGCTATCGGAGTCAAATCGGCCACCTGCTGTGCGGTAAGCTCCAGTTGGTCGTTGGCAATTGTTTCCAACAGAATCCGGTTGGTCGTCTTCTGGTTTGCCTCATAAGTCGAATTCGTGGCAATGGCTGCATTGGTAGCCAACAACTGCGAAGCTGCGGAAACCCGTGCTGCCAACATAGTCTGCTCCAATGCCTGCGATTGGCCAACAACTGACACGATTTCGGACTGCTTCGCACTGCGCTGTGCCAGCAGGGAAGCATTGCTCGGCTGCGCGATCAGCCCATCTTCTATGGTCTTTGCCTCCCCGAATTTGGTCTGCGTGCTGGACATGTATCCTGCAAGTTGTGAGCGGTCATTTGCATTGCCCTGTAGCATGGCATCCGCTGCCGTTTGTAGGTCTTCAAACTTGCCGACCGTGCTGTTGGCCTCGTTGCTCAAAAAGGTCGCATATACCGAGCCTTGCGGTGCCAGCGATGGATTGGCCTTGAGCAGCCTGTACAGTTGCCGCCTGGCTGTCCAGTTTTCGGCTGCGAAAGTGCCAATAGTGGTAGTGCCGGATGCTAGGCCCTGCTCGATACTGCCCAAATGGTCGGAAGGGCTGGAGCCTGTCAGGTTGGTTGGACAGGTATAAGTGTTGCCCGGTAATGGTACAAAGAAACTTGCACCCTGAACAAAAGTCTTTTCTGTAGTAATCAAATTTGCACCATCAGCACCATCAACTTCATGCTGAGAGTTTTGTACCTCATCGAAGATTTGACTATAATGTACAGCCCCCCATCCCGTACCTGTAGCGGGTGTGGTTAGCCACATGTTCCCCCGGTGACTCTGAGTACCCGTGTATCCACCAAGGTTCGGGTTGTTGTTGCTGCCAGCGTTGCCCACCTGTAGGCCATAGCGGTAATTGCTGAAACTGTTTCCGGCAATGTCGGAACCCATGTTGGCGCTGCCGAACCAAAGGCCGATACGGGTGCCGTCAATATGGTTGCAGCCATATTCGCCCTGCGAGGATTGGCTCACTTCGATG
>SCUG01000081.1 GCA_004297645.1 Saprospiraceae bacterium
CAATTTCCCAAAGGTGTAAGCAGGCTCGAAATCATGGATGACGAATTTCAAACCATACCTTTCATGGAATTCAGGCTGCACGAGCATTTGCAACTCGATACCCTCCTGGAGGAGGGCATTCAATTCCAGCCCCAACTTTTGCTGCAATTTTCGGTAATTACTTTGCCACAAGACGGCCTGCCCCTGCGCCAATATACCGTCATCATCCTCCCTTTTTTGAACGAGGTCCAGATAAAAATGCCCGCGAGAAGATTTCACCTGTGCCAGCTCGCACCGCACCCAAATTGGTTCGGGCAGGTTGAGCGAGAGCACTTGCCGGATGAATTCATTTAATTCAAAAAGGGTATAAGATTGCACGATGATGCGGTATCTGAAGAATGAAATCAGGACAATTCGAAATTGGCGGATGCCAGTTGGTATTGGTCAGCGTACACCTCAATCCGGTATTTGCCAGCACTCCAGTTTCCGGGATTGACGTACCCCCACCCCCACCAATATAGCCAAACGGTTTGGCCCGCCGGATAACGCATTGGGTAATGATAGCCTTTGCCGCCCAGCACATTCCCCTTTTCATCGTAATAAAAAAAAGTCAAGTCAAATGGCAGGTCTTCAGTTGGTGGGAGGCAAATGACCTCTATCTCCCACCAAATATAGCGTGTAGCCGCTCTTGGAAAGGAGGTGCCGTATTGGCGTTCGCCTATAGGCGGGCACACATCTGGGCCTTCAAACAATTTCAGTTTTACCTGTTTGATGTATTTCGAAAGAGAAGAAACTGTGGTGCCGGTTCCAGTTCCGGTGGCGATAGGTTCCTGAGCCAGAGCAGTGTTGATTCCTTCGGGCTTTTCCTCTGGTAATAATTCCAACAGAGACCTCCGCAGACGGTTTTTTTCCATGACCGTTTGTTCGTAGCTCAAAGCACCGATGTTGGCATTGTGATGAAATTCATTGTACCATGCCGACACGAGGACGACGTCTTTGTACTTGTTCGTATTGCGATGCACGGACTTGAGTGTTTCGATGGCACTTTCGAGTTCGTCGTTTTCAATGAGGGCGAGGATTGAATCAAAGGTCATAGTACAAGGTTGAGGTTCTGTTATGATGCGATGAGTTTGCCGTCAGGCAAATGTATAAAATTCAACACCGGCCGCCTAAAAAAAACTAAACCGGCTTAACAGCATCGTACGCAGTTAAGCCGGTTTAGAGTTTTTATAAAATCGAGAAGTGATGCTCGCCCCGTCATTTATTTACCTTTCATTGGTTTGTAGTTTTGCTGATACAATTCCCAAGGTGTTTTTTTGTGCTCATTGCGGCCAAAGTAGGTGATGATTTGTTCGAATTCCAAATCGTTTTTGAAGCCGGGGATGGGTTGAATCACTTCGAGGTTTTCGTCGAGAAAAACAATGGTGGGATAACTGAGTCTTCCCCTCGTGATTTCGGCGGCAAGCTCGTGATAACCGCGCATGCCGTTTTTCACAAATTTGTACGTCTTGCCTTTGAATTCGATATCGGCTTTGGATTCCGCATTGAACTTGATGGCATAAAAATGAGCGTTGACGTAGTTGGCTATCTGGGCATTTTCAAAAGTGGTACCATCCATTCGTTTACACCAACCGCACCAATCGGTGTAAACATCAACGAGGAGCTTGCGCTTCTGCATCTTGCACTTTTCGAGAGCGTTTTCCCAGGATAGCCATTTTATGGCAGATTCAGCGGATTTTGGTTGAGCATACGCTGGCTTTTTAAAGGAAGAAAATCCAATAGGACCTAACAACAGAAAAAATACAATGGCTGCATTTTTCATCTCGAAAATTCTTTTAGGTGACGGTTAGCAAAAATAGCGAGACTTGAATAAACGAAAGCTACACCTCATGGCGAAAGAGAAATACTTTAAAGCAAGTTTAACTACCATTTGCTGAGTTTCGGTAAATCGTTAAAACATCGGAGCCGGTTTTCCATTCTTCTATTAAAGCGCCACGAATTACCGGGGCAGATATTCCCTCCAAAAGAAGGCAATCGCTGGTAAATACCCATGCCTCATCCCAAAGTCCCGCCAATAAAAAATGATGGAGAGTTGCAGCTCCACCTTCCACAACCAGAGAGCTTTTATTATGCTCGTAAAGCAGCTCCAACAAGGAGGGTAATAAGTGTTCATCGAAATCCAACCGGATGAATTTGGTTTTTGAAAACAATACCTCCTGCTGCTCCACATGCTGCTCCGTGATGACCCATGTCTCTCCGGTATCGTCCAATAAATGGTTCCCGGCGGGTATCTTCATTTTTTTATCAAAAACAATGCGCAATGGGGAGTTGCCATACCAAAGCCGGTTGGTTAACCGGGGATTGTCAGTGATTGCCGTATTGGTGCCTACCAAAAATGCGTCGTATTCAGCCCTCATTCTATGCACCAGCCGGGCTGTGAGTGAATTGCTAATCCAAACTTGCCGGCCCTGTTGCCCCATAAATCTATCCTTCGATTGGGCAAATTTCAACACGATATACGGACGCTTTTTTGCGGCAAATACATTGCGGATAGCGGCATTACGCTGCCCCATGTCCCGGAGCACATCCGTCACTACCTCCACGCCTGCTGCCCTCAGTTTTTTCACACCATTTCCATTTACGGCAGGCGTTGCATCCATGCAGGATATGACCACACGGGGGATTTGGTTTTCAATAATCAAATTGGTGCAAGGGGGGGTTTTGCCAAAAGTGCAACAAGGCTCCAGCGAAACGTACAATGTGGCCTTTTTCAGCAAATGACGTTTGCTGGAAGGCACACTATTTACCGCTTCAACTTCGGCATGGGGACCGCCATAACGCTGGTGCCATCCCTCCCCGATTATTTCGTCGCCGGCAACGATGACAGCCCCCACCATCGGGTTGGGCGAGACGCTACCCACCCCCAAACGGGCGAGGTCGAAGCAGCGGTGCATATAGATTTCGTGTAGCGTCATTTTTCCCATGGTGAATCACATCATAAAGCGGGCGCAAGTTAACCGTCTTCGGTGCACGAAAGTTCTAAAAATATTCCAGATAGCCTTTTGTCTATTGAATTACCAACCTTTATCCATGAATAAATGCCACTGGCTGAAAAAAGTGCAATCTTCGCAACCGAATTCAGCGAATGTTTAAAACTCAATACTTTGAAAATGAAATCAAAAATCTTTGTTTTTCCCTGGTTGTTTGCCGGCGCCCTGAGCCTGCAAGCACAAATGAACAACATCAAATTCGTAGAATACGACTTGCCCAACGGGCTACATGTCATTCTCCACGAAGACCATTCTACGCCCATTGTGGCTGTTAGCGTTTTGTACCACGTTGGCTCGAAAAACGAGAACCCGGAGCGCACCGGCTTCGCCCACTTTTTCGAGCACCTGCTGTTCGAAGGTTCCGACAATATAGAACGCGGGGAGTACGACAAGTACGTGCAACGAGCCGGTGGCACACTCAATGCCAACACCTCCTTCGACCGAACCTTTTATTTTGAAATTCTGCCCTCCAACCAATTAGGGCTGGGCCTTTGGCTCGAATCGGAGCGCATGCTTCACGCCAAAGTGGACGAAAAAGGCGTGGAAACGCAGCGGCAGGTCGTGAAAGAGGAACGCCGGCAACGCATCGAAAACCAGCCCTACGGCAGCGTCTTGGAAGAATCGCTGAAACGCGCCTATCATGTGCATCCCTACAAGTGGCCGACTATCGGCTCTATGGCCCACCTCGATGCAGCCAAAGAACAAGACTACGTTGATTTTTACCACGAATTTTACGTGCCCAACAATGCCACGCTATCCATCGCCGGCGACATACATCCCGAGGAGGCCAAGCAACTTATAAGCCAGTATTTTGGGGACATTCCGGAGAGAAATGAACCTTACCGTCCTTCGGTAGTGGAACCACCACTCGGTGGCGAAGTGA
>SCUG01000082.1 GCA_004297645.1 Saprospiraceae bacterium
CGATGTCTTTGTACAACTGGCTGAATTCCGGCAGCAGTTTGCCGTATTTAGCGTTCAGGGCAGGGTTCAGGGCCACGACTTTTTGAAATTCCTTTTCGGCATCGAGTTTTTTCTGTACGGCATTGGTACTGCGCAGGCCGAGCACTTCACCCTGCCATTTTTTCCAGGCATTGGCGAGGTTGGCTTGTTTGGAGGTGTACATGATTTTTACGGTTTCGTCCGCCCGCATGGCGGCGTTGTAGATGGACAGGGTTTTGTCCCGGACTGCAATCCTGGCGGGGTCGAGCACATCTGCGATTTGTTGGACGGCGGCGGCGGGCAGGTACTCGTCCGTGCGGCCGGGGAAGCCAAAAACCATGGTGAATTCGCCCTCCACGATGCCGTCCATGGAAATGGGCAGGTAGTGCTTGGGCTGGTAAGGCACGTTGTCGGCGGAGTAGTCGGCGGGCTGGTTGTTTTTGTCAGCATAAATTCGGAACATGGAAAAGTCGCCCCCGTGGCGCGGCCACACCCAGTTGTCGGTGTCTTTGCCAAACTCCCCGATGCTGGAAGGCGGCGCCCCCACCAGCCGGATGTCGCGGTACTTGACCGTGATAAACAGGAAGTATTGGTTGCCATTGAAAAAAGGCCGCACCATGACCTCCTCGAAGGTTTCTTTCTTGGCCTCCGATTTCACCTTATCTAAGTTTTTGTCAATGGCGGATTGGCGGGCACGTTTGTCCATGCCGTCGGTGACGCCCAGCAAAGCAGCTTGGGTGACGTCTTCGATGCGGGAGATGAGCGTGACGGTCAGACCAGGATTGGGGAGTTCATCCTTCATGGTTTTTGCCCAAAAGCCGTCGTCCAAATAGTTATGTTCTACGGACGAGTGCGACTGTATCTGGCCGCGGCCGCAATGGTGGTTGGTCAGCAACAGGCCTTTGGGGGAAATGATTTCGCCGGTACAGCCGCCGCCGAACTGGACGATGGCGTCTTTGAGCGAGCCTTTGTTGACGCTGTAAATATCTTCGGCGGTCATTTTCATGCCCATGCTTTGCATTTCTTTTTCGTTGAGCAAGCCCAGCAAAAGCGGTATCCATAAGCCCTCGATGGCAAAGGCGGCAAAGCGGAGGGCAATCAAAAAGGTCAGGGAGAGGATGAGTTTTTTCATGGTGTAAAATTTTGATTCTTAAATTTTTTGGCGCGGTGCGAAGATAGGGAATGTTTCGTTCCGCCAGGTAAAGCGTGAATGCAGAAGGTAGTAGTACCTAACCTGTGAAATTCGTGCTTTTTGTGGCAAGAAGATTCAGAAGACCCTTGTAAATAAAGGTGTGTTTTCCTAACTGTTTTACTTCCCGCCCAAGTTGCTTTGTCATTGCCGCAGGCAATGACAAAAGCAGCCTTGGTTCTGGCTTCGCCAGGTTAGGGAAATTCGGAAATCAGAAAGGTGGGGACTGCACGGTTAGCGCATGGAAGCTGATATTACTAACTTGTTGACTTTCGATGGCGCTCATTTTTTTCAGGACAACACAACACAATTTTGGCATTCCCCCCATACCTCATACGCGCTCCATGTACCAGCTCAATTCCTTCTCCATTTTTTTGTAACTGAAAATGGCCGTGATGATTTTTTGCAGGCGCATAAAGGCAGTTTCGCTTTTTACCACATAATCATAAGCTCTGTGGTGCATGCAGCTTATCGCCACATCAATGCTATCTTGGGAAGATAGCATCAAAACGGGAATGTCCGAGTTGAAGGCTTTTATTTTGTCCAATGTTTCTATTCCGTTCATGGCGTTTTTATCAACGCCGTCAAGAAGGTAATCTAAAATGATTACATCGGGGAGGTGTGCTAAATTCTCTACGCAAAGTTCGCCAGTTGGGTATGTTTCAATAATAAAATCAGCATGCTGGAGGAATTCAATTTCCAATAATTTTAAATAAACGGCATCGTCATCTACCAAGAAAAGTTTTATCTTATTTCCGGATTTCATGATTTGGTGTTTTTAATCGTATCAAGCTCTTCTTTCAATTCTATACATGCCTGCCCGCAAACGTTTTCAAGTTGTAAAACCATGTCCTGTATCCCTTCGGCCTGTTGTTGGGTACGGGCAAATTCCTGGACTTTTTTTGCCATGCTTTCGAAATCTGCACTAATGCCCATTATTAAAAAAGAGGGTATCATTTTATGAACGGCTGCTTGCAGTGAATCCCAATCTTTATCCTGCCAGCTTTGTTTCATTGTGCTGATCAATGGTGGGGTTTGTTGCAGATAAGCTGAAATCATTTCCATGATCAATGTTGGATTTGATTTTGTGCATTTGGTCAAATAAGCAAGGTCAATGCACTTTACCGTTTTACTTTGACTTTTCCCAAGCTCTTTATGTACAGGAATAAATGCGGGTTTCTTTACTGACCCAACAATTTTGCTGTACAATAACCTTTCGTCAACGGGTTTTGCGATGTAATCATTCATGCCGACCGCTTTGCATTTTGCCAGATCAACGGTGGTCACATCGGCCGTTAAAGCGATGATGGGGATATTGGAATGCATGGTGTTGCGAATGTAATCTGTCGTTTCAAACCCGTTCATTTCGGGCATCTGCAAGTCCATCAGAATAACATCGTAAGATTTTGACTGTAGTTTTTCGATGGCTATTTTTCCGTTGTCGGCAATGTCACGTTCAAATCCGAAGTCATCCAATACCGTTTTCATCAGTAGTTGATTGAGTGCCATGTCTTCCACTACCAACACTTTGATGTTTTTGATTCCCGTATTCATTTCCGCGATTATTGGCTCCAATTCAGCCGCTGAATTTGTTTTTTGAAAACTCAATATAAAACTGAAAGATGACCCTTCTCCAACTACACTCTTTACACGAATGCTTCCACCCTGCTGTTCCACCAATTGCCTCGCAATGGCAAGCCCTAATCCCGTTCCACCATACAACCTGGCAGTGGTGCTGGATGCCTGTTGAAAGTTTTCAAAAATATTTTCCAACCTATCTTCCGGTATTCCGATTCCGGTATCCGTAACCGAGAATTCAACGGTGGCTTTCTCTTCGTCTTCATGCAGCAAACGAACACTTACTGTGATTTTTCCTTTCGATGTAAACTTTACCGCATTGCTCACTAAGTTTAAAATGATTTGGTGCAAACGCACCGGGTCGCCAACCAATACCCCAGGGATTTTGTGGTCGTATTCTTTAACCAGCTCTAAATTTTTTTCCTGGATTTTTGTCTCAAACAAATGGAGCATCGCCGAAATGGATAACTCCATTTTGAAAGGTGTCTTTTCAAATGACATTTTACCTGCATCCACTTTCGCTAAATCGAGTATGTCGTTGATGAGCACAATCAAAGCATCGCCACTCATTTTTATAGCGTATAAATATTCTTTTTGCTTTGCCGACAAATCTGTTTTCAACATCACTTTTGTGAACCCGATAATCGCATTCATCGGCGTGCGGATTTCATGGCTCATGTTCGACAAAAATTGCTGTTTCGCTTTCACAGCATCTTCTGCTATTCGCACAGCACTTTCGGCTTTATTTCTTGCCACTTCAGCAATTCCTGTTGCCAGTTCAGCGGCCACTTTCGCCTCTGTCAATTCTTTCTCAAATCTTCTTTGTTCGGTAATATCCCTTGCCACTAACACAGCACCAAGCACATTTCCATGTTCATCTTTATAAACGGAACCGTTGAATAATACATCTGTCAGCTTATGGTCCATGATGGTCAACGGATAGTCTGTCACAAAGCCTTTTGCGAACACTTCCTGATAAACTTCACGGGCCTTTTTGGGTTCGGTGAAATAATCGCCGAAGTCGGTACCTGTGAGTTGTTCACGTGTCAGGCCAGTAATGTTCGCCAATGCCTCGTTCATGTCCGTAATCTTGCCTTCGGTGCTGATGGTAACCAATGGGTCGCGGCTCGCTTCAATAAGGCTGAGGGAATATTGAGAGGCTAATTTTGCGGAATAGCTGAATGCTTCCAGTTCTTTCTTTGCAATTTCCTGTTTTTCTTTCTCTTCGTTTTGAAAGACAAGTTCTTTGTTGGCAATGACCAACTCATCTGCCCGTTTTCCTTTCTCCTCATTTTGAAAAGCAAGTTCTTTGTTGGCAATGGCCAACTCATCTGCCCGCTTTTCTTTCTCTTCGTTTTGAAAAGCAAGTTCTTTGTTGGCAATTCGTAATTCTTTTGCCCCTGTTTGCCCGGTATTATCCCTTGCCACTATCACTGCGCCAAGCACCTTCCCATTTTCATCTTTGTAAACAGACCCGTTAAATAGTACATCCTTTAGTTTGTGGCCTTTTACAGTGAGCGGATAGTCTGTCACAAATCCTTTTGTAAATACTTCCTGGTAAATTTCGCGGGCCTTTTGCGCTTCGGTAAAATAATCGAGGAAATCGGTGCCTGTAAGTTTTTCCCGTGATATGCCTGTGGCATCCACTGTTGCCTGGTTCATGTCAGTTATCTTGCCTTCGGCACTGATGGTAAACAACGGGTCCAGGCTGGCTTCTATCAAGCTTCTGGCGTAATGAGATGCCCGTTTTATTGCATTTTCCATTTTATGAGTTTATTCCTGTTGAGATTGATTGTCGTCAGGCGGGTTTCCAATTTCTTCAAGCGGTCTTCGCCTTTTGTCCTTCAATTGTTTAAAATGGGTAGGAGTGAGCCCCGTGGCTTTCTTAAATTGATTGGATAAATGCGCCACGCTGCTGTAATTCATTTTCCAGGCAATTTCCGAAATGGTCAGTTCGTCATAAATAATCAGTTCTTTTATCTGTTCGATTTTGTGGGCGATGATGAATTGCTCGATAGTGGTTCCTTGTACTTCTGAAAATAAATTTGAGAGGTAGATATAATTGTGCTCTAATTTTTTACTTAAAAACTCAGAAAAATTTGTTTTGATGATTTCATCGGGATAATGGACCATTTCAATAATTGTGTTTTTTATCCGCTCAATCAAAATCCCTTTTCTATCATCCATGAGTTCAAGCCCGGTTTGGAGCAAATCATCTTTCAACTGCGCCCGTTGCTCCGGGGAAAGGTCCTCCATGATGTCAACTTCACCTAAATCAACGACGATGAAATGCAGGCCAAGCTCTTTCAACGCTGCTTTTACCGCCATTTTACAGCGGGTACTTACCATGTATTTGATAAATAATTTCAAAGAAGGCTATAATTAAAAATGTGAACAAATAAAGTTCCCAGTTTTAAAACAGGCGGGTGTTACACAAAGTTAGGAGAGTGTTACATCATTCACACATTTACGGGAAGCCACTTTATCCATTGCATCAAAATTGCTCCATCTCGGCCCGCACCTGCGCTTTTACAATCACGAGTGCAACCAGGCCGGCCGGGCGCACCCATATTTGCTGGGGTCGAAAATCCCATCGCTCGACGGCGAAATCCATTTTTTTGCCCACCCTGCCCCGTTCGATTCCACGCATGAGCGCCTCCGGGATTTTGGCCATTTTCTTCGCCAGCGGGATGCTGAGGGCAGTTTTCATCTGGTCTTCGAACGTGCTGTGCAGCAGCCAATCGGCGCTTGCCAAGAGCACCTCCTCCGTCCTGACATCAAATTCAAAGTTTTGAATGACGATTCGTTGCGAATCCGCCTCGTAGTGAGGCATTCCTTGAAAATATATCTCGCCCCGCACACTGCCACGTACCTTGAGATGAAGCACCAAATTGGCGCCGCAGCCCCACATTTCGGCAAATTCGACCTTGACACGATGCCCCCGTATTTTGAACACCTTGCCCTCCAATTTTCGGTCAAGGATTTCATTGAGGTCTTCGTACGGGATTTCGGCAAGCAGGTAGGCGTATGCTTCGTTTGGCAAGGAGCGGCGGTTCACCAGCGGCGGCAGGATGGAGTCAATCGTGTAGGCGGGGTCATTGCCCACGAGCGTTTCGGTGGTGGCAGAGAGGCGGCACTGAATCATAAGGTTGTCCACCTCCGTCGTTATCGTGCCCATTTCGAATCGAATCGGATGAATTTTCAGCCAGACCAATTCTTCCTTCCGGTTGATAATTATGGGCTTTTGGATGTTCCGCCAAACCTTTGTCATTACCCGGTGTAAACGAACTTTGGTGCGAATCGAGTCATCCATATTTTCTAAAATCTTCGGCATTCGGAGATATAATTTCCGTTCGATTGTTTTTTTCAAATCAATCAAGCCACCCAAAGCCGTGGCTTCGCTCAACCATCGCAAGGAGCGGAATTTGGTATCCGGAAGCAGTTTCCAATCTTCGCCGATGTGGATGGTGGTTTCAAAAACCAGCAAAAGGCTGAACTCGGATTTGAGCAAGATAGATTCTGACAGGGGCAGCACCTTATTGCCCACAAGTTGCCGTTCCAGCAACACGAGCAATGGGGCACGGCAGCTTGCCACGTTGTTTTCCCAACTGACCCGGATGTCGCCCAGCCTCGTGACTTTCAGTTTGAGTTTATCCTTTTTCCCCTCTATGTTCAAGTTGTCAAAATCGTCGTCGTGCAGGATGTACTGCCCCATGCTGCGGTTGAGCTTGTCCTCTATTAAACGAGTAGGAATTACGAGCGGGGTACTTAAAAACGAAGTGTCATGAGGGATGGTAACGTTTTCGGCATCGCAGGGCGGACGCTCCGTATCTATTTCTTTACAAGCAAAAAAAACAAACGCCAGGAAGACGGAGACAAGGTGGTATTGTTGCACGCCTAAATTGTTGGCTGGTTTGGCATCACGCCAATAAAAAAAATCGCTTTTACGAGTTGCCCTATAAAAGCGATTCTTCATTTCGCCTTAGCTGTCAAAATTTAAACCCCAGCGACACCTGTCCGACCGCAGTTTTGCCGCTTCCCAAAAAGGGGCGGCCTTTGTCGTTTGATATATCCACCATGCCCTGGTTGTACCGGATACCAATCGTCACAGGTGCGAAATTATAGCTCAACCCGGCCGTAAGCCCCACGTCGGTCTTTTTAAAAGCATCCACAATAACCTCGGTATTGTCGAATACCTTGTAATCAGGCTTGGAAATCAAATAAGAGGCGAAAGGTCCTACCTGCAAGTCAATACTGCCCAACCTGAACGCCACTGGCAACAAGAAATCTATGTATTTCATGTTCAGCGTTTCCCGGTCGCCGAGGAACTTGAAAGCTACCCCTTTTAGTGAGTAGCTCAATTCAGGCTGCAAGTGAATAAAATCAGGCAAAATGGGTAGGTCTGCAAAAATTCCGGCGTGAAAGCCGAACCGTTCGCCCCTATCGGGCAAATTGTCGAATGAGATATTGGAGACGTTTAAGCCTCCCCGTATCCCGAACTTGCTCTGAGCCTGGGATTTGGCTACGGGCATGAATAAGAAAACCAGTACCGTCAGAATAGCGAGAATAGAATATTTCAGTTTCATAAAATTTAGATTTAGAAGGTAAAATGCACCCTCAAAAAACGCCTTTATTTCGAGTATTTCTTGAGGGATGCAGGCAAAAATCAAACGGATGTTTGGATATGAGATGAGTTACTAATTTTTGTTGCTTCGCAAAATGGGAAGTGCTTAATTCCCCGCCTCTTGCTTCGCTTCCGCCTTCATTTTTTCGTTTGCATAAATGGCGATTTCCACCCGGCGGTTTTGTGAACGGCCATATTCAGTATCGTTCGAAACGGTTGGTTGGCTTTCGCCCATGCCCACAATGCTTAGGCGGCTGTTTTGGACGCCCGAAGTGGAAAGTTGAGAAGACACAGCCCTCGCCCGTTTTTTGGACAAGGTTTTATTGAATGAATTGGAGCCTACGCTGTCCGTATGTCCGACGATAAGTAATTCCGTCTCAGGGTATTCTTTCAAGGTTTCAGCCAATTTTCGGAGGTTGGTTTTATTGGATTGGTTTAAGTTCGACTTGCCGAAGTCAAAAAGTAGCTGGCTGTCGAAGGTCAGTTTGATGCCTTCGCCGACCCGTTCTACGGTGGCAGTTCCCCCTAAATCATCCTCCATTTTTTTAGCCTGTTTGTCCATTTTGTGCCCGATAACCGCCCCGACGGCGCCCCCCGTTACAGCACCCAGAATAGCGCCGAGGGCCGTATTTTTGCTTTTGTTACCAATGATACCGCCCACTACGGCGCCAGATGTGGCACCGATGACGGCGCCTTTTTCGG
>SCUG01000083.1 GCA_004297645.1 Saprospiraceae bacterium
TTGAACATCTGCGACTGATTTTGTTTGGTCCGCGGAAGTTACGATACTTTATTCGGTTATTTCAATGAACTTTTCGGATGCTGACTTTTCGGAGGGGACTCAATTCTATTGCCCTGGAACTTTACGGATGCGATAACAAAGAACAACTCATAGGCTCCAACCCCTGGGCTTTTTCGCCGCCCCTGCAACCCGATGGGATGGCGTCGAAAGAAAAAGGAATGCAATTCATCCTCAAAGCACTGAATGGCCAGCCACAGCGATTTTACTGGCTCCACTGCAAGTTGAACGATAAAAGCCAACTCCTCCATGTTGAAGTCTCACTGAATGCCTTTGAAGCAGGAGACAAGACATTTGTTTTGGCTGTAGTCAGGGATATCACCGGGCGGATGAAGATGATAGAGGCGCTGCAAAATTTGGAAAAGCAGTATAAAACGCTGGTTGAAACATCGCTTCAAAGCATCTGCATTTTCCAAGACAATAAAATTGTTTACATCAACCCCTTTGCCGTGGAAATGACCGGCTATACCGAAGAGGAAGTCTATGCGATGACCATCGAAGATTTTTGCAGCTTCATACACCCCAACGACCTGAAGCAGGCGCTCGACAAATTTGATATGAAGCGCAAGGATACGTACAAATTGGAATGCAGGCTGCGCATAAAATCCGGCGAGTACCGGTGGTTCCGGTCATTGCTGAAGCACTTTATTTACAATGAACACCTGGCTATGCTGGTCACCTCCATCGACATTACGGAGCAAAAAAAAGCGCGCAATCAGATCATTACAAGTGCAATGCTCGCCGAAGACCAGGAGCGAAAGCGCCTGGCCACAGAGCTTCATGACGGGCTGGGCCAAATGCTTACGGCTATCTCGCTCCACCTCGGCACCTTTAAAAATATTGAAACACTGGATGAAAAAACGCAGACAAATTATTACACCGCTATGAAAATGATTAAGCAGGCTATGGATGAAAACAGGTCTATTTCGCACAACCTCATGCCGAAAGCCATCGCCGATTACGGGTATGTTTCGGCGGTGGAACACCTGATAGATGACCTCCAGAGTTTTTCCAGTTTAGCACTCGAGTTTTACACCAACCTCACAGAAGAAAGACTGCCGGAACACCTCGAAAGAAATTTATACAGAATCACCCAGGAAGCCGTGAACAACATCGTTCGCCACTCTCATGCTGCTTCCGGGGTGGTGCAACTCATGAAATATCCCGACCTGCTCATCCTGACCATCGAAGACGACGGGCAGGGCTTCGACACCCAGGCAACCAGCAAAACGGACCATCTCGGATTGCAGAGCATCAAAACCCGCTCCGAGGCTATCGGCGGCGTATTAGCGATAGACAGCCAACCCGGCAATGGCACCTGCATTACCTTACAAATATCTCTCACAGATGAATGATGAAGTGCAAACAATAAAAGTCCTGCTGGCCGACGACCACAAGTTGGTCAGAGACGGCATCAAAGGCTACCTCGAAGAAGACGCGGGCATAGAAGTAGTGGCCGAGGCGGGCAATGGCGAAGAAGCCCTGAAATTGATAGCTGAAAAAGAGATTGACATAGCCATTTTGGACATCAACATGCCTGAACTCGACGGAATAAAAACCGCTGAGAAAATCAAGGAAAGAAAGCCTGGCGTAAAAATAATAGCGCTGACCATGCTCAAAGAAACGCAGCATATCCGCCAGATGTTGAGGGCCGGCGCATCCGCATATCTTCTGAAATCTTGCAGCCGTAATGAGTTGTTGCTCGCCATAAAAGCTGCGCATGCCGGCGATACTTATTTCAGCCAGGAGGTCACCCACTCGGTCATGCAGGCCATGAGCGGGCAAGGCAAGGCACAGCATTCCAAATTCAATCAGATATTGCTTACCAAAAGAGAGAAAGAGATACTTCACCTCATAACGCTCCAGTATTCCAACCAAGACATCGCCGCCAAGCTGTTCATCAGCGTGCGTACCGTGGAGGCCCACAAGCGAAACCTCATTGAAAAAACCGGCTCCAAAAACGTGGTCGGCTTAGTGCTTTACGCCATTGAGCATGGCCTGCAAAACAGCGGGGTGTAAGCCCGCTAATTATAAAGTAGGCGATTCCCTTAATTTTACTATTTACATAATCCCCTCTTGTTCCAACACTGTTTTCC
>SCUG01000084.1 GCA_004297645.1 Saprospiraceae bacterium
CGTTTAGGCATTTGATTTTGATTTTCAAAGACAGTCAAAAATAGGTTTTTGAGTATCCCCTCAAAAATCATTGGTAGTTCTTCGAGCGGCAGGGTTTTGAACCCTGCATTTCGGTTCGGAAATGCAGGGTTCAAAACCCTGCCGCTCGAATGGAGCCATGAATTTTTGAACGGATACGTTTTTGATGTCATTCACACGCATAAAACCCACATTTGCAACCCCACCTAAATCCACCTAACCCCGGCAGGGTACTGAACCCTGCCGGGGTTTAACCGGAGTTTCGCGACAAAAAAACTATCTTGCAGCCCAAAATCCAAACTTCCGGCATGAGCAAGAAATCATCAAAAAAAACTCGTTCAACGACCCCTTCAAAAGCTAAGACCTCTGCGCCTGGTTTCCCGTCCTGGCTCGACCGCCCAACCGTGGCGACTGAGCGCGATGCGTTTTACAAAAAAATCTTCTCCGGCCTGCTCGCCGTGGTGTTCGTAGCCACCGTGGTGCTGGCCCTCGGTTCCGGCATCAACGGCGACGACGAGTACCAGAACGACTATTCCACCAAGCTCGTCAGCTACTATTCCACGATGGGCGCCGACACCGCCGCCCTGAACATTCCGAAGGGCAACATGCACTTTTACGGCGGCTTCTTCGACATCGTCACGGGCTTCGCCAACAAAGCGCTGGGGTACGAGGTAGCGGACGCGGGCTATCACCATGTACGCCACATTTTCAACGCCGTTTTCGGGGTGCTGGCCATGCTGTTCACGGCGTTGTTGGCCAAAGAAATAGCCGGTTGGCGGGCGGGCATCCTGGCGCTGCTGTTCATGTTCCTTTCGCCACGCTTCCTGGGCCATTCGCTGATGAATCCGAAGGATATTCCCTTCGCGGCGGGCTACGTGGTGGCCCTTTACTACATGGCGCTTTTGTTTAAAAACATGCCCAAGCCCCATTGGAAAATAGCCCTTGGCGTGGCGCTCGGCATGGCGCTGGCCATTGCCACGAGGGCGGGCGGCCTGATACTGATTGGCATCCTCGGCCTGTTTGCAGCGCTGGATTTTTTGATAAAAAACGGCGTCGGAGGGCTGTTCAGGGAAGGCAAAAAAGTGGGGCTATATGCGGCTTACGTGCTGGGCATTCCGGCGGCGGGCTTCGCGCTGGCCATCCTGTTTTGGCCTTATGCCCTGCAATCGCCCATCAAGCACGTGATGGAGGCGCTGGGCGAGTTTTCGAGTCTGGGCGTCAAAATCCGGGTGCTTTTCCAGGGCGAAAACGTGATGTCGGACAAGACCGCCTGGAACTATCCCATTCAATGGATTTGGCGGACGATACCCCTTTTCAGTTTAGTGGGTTTTGTGGGCAGCATTTTTCTGTTGCCAAAAATACTGGGGCGCTATCAGGTATTGCCGGTGTTGCTGGCGCTGTTTGCGGCGGTGTTCCCGGTGTTTTACGTCATTTACAAAGACTCCATTTTGCACGACGGCTGGCGCCACCTGATTTTTGTTTACCCCACCATGGTGGTCATGGCCGTGCTGTTCTGGCTGGCGCTGGAGGATATTTTTTCAAAAAATAAAATTGCCACGTATGCCCTGTACGGGGTAGTGGGCCTGACGGCCATCGAGCCTGCCGTTTTCATCGCCCGGAACCACCATTTTCCCTACGTCTATTTCAACCCCGCGAGCGGCGGTACCGGCAGCGCCTTCGGCAATTTTGAAACGGACTATTGGGGCCTTAGCGTGCGGCAGGCGGTGGACTGGCTCGGCAGCCAGGGCATCATCCGGCCCGGCATGACAGACACGGTGACGATAGCCACCACTTTTTCCTACACCACCCACGCTTACGTGGGCAAGAAATACGGCGGCAAAGTCAAGGTGCTCTACACCCGTTTCACCAACCGCTACGACCGCCCATTCGATTACGGCATCTTCCCTTCGAGGTATATCAAAGGGGCACACCTGCGGGCAGGCACCTGGCCCAACTCCCGCTCCGTGCATACGGTGGATGCCGGCGGCGTCCCGTTGCTGTCCATCGAAAAAGGAGGCGGGGCGGTTTTCGAAGCGGAGCAGGCCTACAAAAGACAGGATTGGGCAGGGGCGGCACTGGGCTTTCAGCAAGAGTTGAAAGACCACCCGGACAATGAAATCGCCATGCTCAATCTGGCCATTTGCCAGGCGAACCTCAGCCAGTATGCACAGGCGAGAGCCACTGCCGGCCAGTTGCTGGAGACCACACCCGACAACGCAAGTGCCCTTTTATACAGGGGCTTGGCAGCGCTCAATACGGGCGACATGAATGCTGCTGAGGCAGATTTTTTTAAAGCCATTGAAATTGAGGAGGACTTGGGTTCGGCGTATTATTATTTAGCCCTCATTAAGCAGCGGCGCAACGACCTTTCAGGCGCCTTGCAAGATTTGCAAAAAGCCCTCGAAGTGGCGCCAACTTTCAAACCTGCCTATGAGCTGGCGGCGCAGATTTACGAGCAGCAGGGCGATGCCCAGCGAGCACAGCAGATCCGGGCTGCTGCCAATCAGTTTTAAAAGCTATTTCAAGTTTACGTTGACCCCTTAGATTTTGGACATTGGCCTTTCCTGCCGCCGCCGGGTTAATAGCTTGTTTGGAATTAAGACTTTCCAGGTTTTTAAAACCTGGAATGGCTTGGCATAGTAGCTTTGCCCAAAATCAATCTTATGCCTTCCTTATTGGTTTCAAATATAAAACAGCTCGTGCTCGCCGAAGAGACGCCGCGAACCACGCCAGTTCCAGGCGCAGAGTTGGCCAAACTTCCCACTTTGAACAACGCCTTTCTTTTGGTGGAAAATGGCCGCATCAAAAACTTCGGCCCGATGGCGCATTGCCCGGAACGGGCAGATAAAACCGTGGACGCCACGGGCCGGTACGTGCTGCCATCGTGGTGCGACTCACACACCCACCTCGTCTTTGCCAACAGCCGGGAGGACGAGTGGGTGCACCGCTTAAAAGGCCTGAGCTATGAAGAAATAGCCACGCGGGGTGGCGGCATTTTAAATTCTGCGAAAAAACTGCGGGAAATGCCAGAAGCGGAACTCTACGAACAGGCCCAGCGGCGCCTCGAAGAGGTGCGCAGTTGCGGCACCGGGGCGATTGAAATTAAGAGCGGCTATGGCCTGACGGCGGAAAGTGAGCTGAAAATGCTGCGGGTCATCCGGCGGCTGAAAGAGACGAACAAGATGGGCATAAAGGCCACTTTCCTCGGCGCCCATTCACTGCCAGAGGAATACCGCAAGGGCAACCGGCAGGGCTACATCAACCTCATCATCAACGGCATGCTGCCGCAAATTGCCGGCGAGGGGCTGGCCGGTTACATAGATGTTTTCTGTGAAAAAATAGCCTTCTCCGTGGCAGAGATGGAGCAGATTCTGGAGGCCGGCGCCCGCTTTGGTTTGAAGCCAAAAATCCACGTCAACCAATTTTATTGCATGGGCGGCATTGCGGCAGCGGTAAAACACGGCGCTGTTTCGGTGGACCATCTTGAAGTGGTGGACGACGGAGACATCGCAGCGCTGAGTGGCTCGCCTACCATCGCCACACTTTTGCCCTCCGCTCCTTTTTTTCTAAACGACCCCATGCCGCCAGCCCGCAAGCTCATCGGTGCCAACCTGCCCGTGGCACTCGCCTCTGATTTCAACCCCGGCACTTCCCCGTCGGGGTGCATGCCTTTTGTCGTGTCGCTGGCCTGCATCCAGATGAAAATGCTACCCGAAGAAGCGATTCAAGCGGCTACGCTGAACGGGGCCTTTGCCCTCGAATGGGGCGGTGAATACGGCAGCATTGCCCGCGGCAAAGTGGCCAATTTTTTTATCACCCGGCCCATGCCATCGCTGGCCTATCTGCCGTATTCGTTCGGGAGTAATTTGGTGGAACGGGTGTTTGTGCAGGGGGAATGAGGAATTTCAGGTTTCGGAGGAGTCATCCAGAAGAAACGCTCAGCGTCAAATGCGCCAGTCTTGATTTGGCACTACCAAATAAGTCTTCCGTAGTCTTCAAAACCCCAGCATATCTTTCATTTCAAAGCAGCCTTTTTTGCCAACTAACCAAGCGGCGGCGGCGAGAGCGCCTGCGGCGAAACCCTCGCGCGAGTGGGCCGAGTGGCGGATTTCGATGGAATCAACGGCGGAGTCCCAGCGGATAATGTGGGTGCCGGCCACCTGGTCTATCCGTTTTGAGGTTATCACCAATTCACCTGGCACAGGTGCGGCTTTGCCACCCTCGCCTTCCACGCAGACCCACTTTTTTTTGCGGGAAAGCTGCCGGAGGATGCCTTCGGCGAGGGTGATGGCAGTGCCGCTGGGGGCGTCCAGTTTTTGGGTGTGGTGAATTTCCTCCATCGCCACGTCGTACTGGTTTTGCAATTCCATCATGGCGGCAAGCTGGCGGCTCAGCGCAAAGAAGATATTTACGCCGATGCTAAAATTGGAAGCATGAAGGAAGGCCCCTCCAGTTTTGTGGCACAGCTCCTTCGCTTCGCCGAGCTGGCTGAGCCAGCCTGTGGTGCCCGACACCACCGGCACGCCGGCATTCAGGCAGGCAGCGATGTTGCCAAAAGCCACTTCGGGGCGGCTGAATTCGATGGCCACATCTGCACCCTGCAAGTTCCCCGTGGTAAGTTCCTCCTTGTTTTCCAAGTCAATTTTCAATACGATATTGTGGCTTTTTCGCAGCGCTAAACGCTCGATAGCCTTGCCCATTTTACCAAATCCTATCAATGCAATTTTCATCGGCATGTCTTTTTTGCCCGGCGGAAAGCCGGCCATGTGGAGGAAGTGACCGGGTGACTCCAAGTCTAATGCCGTCAACTTAAGGATTTCTCCGAAATCCTTAAGTTGACGGCATTAGACTCCAAGTCACCCGGTCACTATCAACTACTTTGACCAATTGCTAAAAAAAGAAAGGCAAAAGTAACGCTATCTGCCGGCACTTTTGCGCCCATCCCCTGTACCAAACCAGCGTTTCTTTGAGCCGGCATGTTATCCCGGCGAACAGTGACATGCAATTGATAGTGCTGTATTGGGTGAAGTAACCGGCAGTTTTACTATTTTGTGTGGCGATATTCACAGTGCGAAAATGAAACGACAGAATTTCAATGAATTAGTTCCGTTCAGCTTGTTGTTTTATTTTTCATTTTTCATTCACTTAAACTCATCGTTATGCTAAAAAAACTTTTACCCATTGTGATGCTTGTGTACATCAGCCTGGCCGTTCAGGCCCAGGTACCACCCAATGACAACTGCGCAGATGCCATCGCTGTGGCGGCTGCCGAACTCGTCATTTTCAACACCACCGAGGCAACAACTGACGGGCCACTTCATCTGAACTCGCCCTGTCCGTCGGCTGATAACGACACGCTGTGGCGCGACATCTGGTACGTTTTCACACCCGATTTTACGGGAAAGGCTGACTGGTCACTTTGCGGCACCGCAGACTTCGATACCAAAATTGCGGTGTACAATCCGGGCGCTACCTGCCCGCTGCAAAACAACGACTTGTTCACCTGCAACGACGATTTCGGCAGTTGCACCGGCAATACTTCCCGGCTCATTTTCGACGTGACGGCAGGGCAAAGCTACCTGCTGCGCCTCGGCGGCTGGGGCGCCACCGCACCCGGGGCAGGGGGGGCCGGCACTTTTGAAATCAATGAGTTTATCTCGGCAGTGCCAAACGACCTGTGCGAACTCGCCATTGACGTAAACCTTGGCCCGGGCCAGCCCGTCTCGAATATTGGTGCTACCACCGACGGCCCGCAGCACCCCGGAAACTCCGCCTGTTTCGGGTTTAACGACCCTACCGTTCAGGCCGATATTTGGTACCGCTTCACCGCTCCTTCCTCCAGCGCCATCGAGTGGAGCACCTGCGACAACATCAATTTCGATTCGCGGATGGCTGTGTACCAGGCCGGAGCCACCTGCCCGCTCAGCGACTCCGACCTCAAGGCTTGCAACGACGATGGAGCCGGGTGCTCTAATTACACCTCAAGGGTGATTTTCGATGTGGTGCAAGGCGAAACCTATCTCCTCCGCCTCGGCGGCTATAATGGCGACCAGGGTGCCGGCACCTTCGATCTGCTCGAAATCATCCCGCCTGTACCGCCGGCAAACGACGCCTGTACTACACCGGATTCGGCATGGATAGTGACACCGGCTATGGCCGACGACTTCGATGGCCCCATCATTGGCACCACCGTGAATGCCTATTTCGACGAGGACAACTTCATCTTCCCGAACACACAGTGTTTCGGCACCAACACCGCCGGCGGCGAGTTCGCCGATGTTTGGTACTGGTTCAATACTTATGGCAACGATACCCTCGAAATCCGTTTCAATCTCGACTCTGACCAACCCGTCGGGTCGTTTTATGTGGACCTGTTCGATGCCTGCACTTTGATGGTGGACACGAACGTCATCACCGGCTCTTGCGTCTTCGCAGATCCTATCAATCCGAACGTCGCCACTACCATAACGGGCCTGCCCGATGAACCTACGTTGTACCTGCTGCGAGTGACCACGCGGCTGACGACGCAACTGCCTGGGGACTTTTGGTTCTTTATTGTGGGTGATATCACCGCACCGCCGGTAGCTACCCAGGAAGCATTTCCGGGGCAGTACAAGCTCTACCCAAACCCGGCCTATGACCGGCTCGAACTGAGTTTGTTCATGGAGAAATCAGCTTCGACGATGTTGGAAATAATGAACACGCTGGGACAAACCGTTCAGCGGCAGGATGCCGGGAACTTGCCCACCGGGCCACATAGTTTTGATTTGGATGTGTCTGCGCTGTCGAAGGGCGTGTATTTTCTGGCGCTGCAATCTGAGCTGGGAACCAGCACTGTGCGCTTTGTGAAGCAGTAGCTGAAACAGCTATTTCGATTACCGCAAAGGCCTGGATGAGTTAATTTATCCAGGCCCTTTTTTCCTAAAAATGCGCTAACATTGTCCCGTCATTCCTCCACGCTCATTTGAACTATACTTTTGAACGCCAGGTTTTGTCCATTTGACATTTGCTATTAAACTTTAGCCATCCGGGTAATCGGGATGCAGCCAGAACCAAATAGGCTTAGTACA
>SCUG01000085.1 GCA_004297645.1 Saprospiraceae bacterium
CCGCCTCCGGCGGTGCCGGGGGGAGGGGATATTGGGGGCTTCGCCCCCAAACCCCTAAGCCAGCGAAGCCAGCGCCAAATACCCGGGATGGACAAAACCTAACGCTCGACAGTATATCTACACTTTTCTTTTCAAACTCAGTTTGTGGGGGGCCGTGTATCCCAACCTGCTGTGGCTCATCCCCCGCTTTTTGAGCACCGGCCAATACCTGTGGTACTTCCTGTTGCTCGCACTGAATACCGGTGAGTCAGCCTTTTAAAGAGTCCTGATGGGAAAACTTGGAGGTAGCTAAACTTTCAGTGCCTCGTCCGTTTCGGTCAGCAGTTCCGCGGAGATTTTTACAAAGTCCCTTTCTGTCACCAACCCGGCCAGTTTGTTTTGGTAAATAACGGGTAAACAAGCCACGTCGTTTTTCATCATCAATTCAATAGCATCGGTGGTTTTTGTTTGCGGCGAGACGGTAATAAGGTGGGTGGTCATGATGTCTTTCACGCAAGCCTTCTTGCCGGGCTGGTAGTTATTGCTGTAATAAAACATGAGCAGCTTGCAGGTAACCAGTCCGGTAATTTCCCCTTTCGGGTTTTCGACCGGCACGTGGCGGATGTTTCTCCAAAACATGATGTTGGCCACGAGGTCCACGGGGTCGTCTTCGGTGACGGTGTATAGTTCGGTGACCATGATTTGTTCGATGGTCGAAAAGCGATTTTTCCAGGTTCCGGCTTCGGCCATTTCTGGCAGATTCCACAGATGGACGGGTTTGCCCTCTTGCTGCCGTTTGGACATGCCGGCCGTGAGGGCCACGAGCGCTTCGTCTTTAGAGCCGTTTTGTTGAAGTTGGCTCAGAGCGTCGAGCATCCATTGCGAGCCGGTTTTGCCGGAGCTTACGCGCTCTTCGATGATGCCAGCCAGGCGGGTGATGTCATCTGCGGCGATGCCTGATTTTTTCAACCCTTCCCGGGCGATGGGCAGCAATTCTTTCAAAATCAACTCACCGGCGGGGATTTGCTTATTCGTGTGGGGCCAATAAAAATTAGCGCCCAAGCCGAGTTTTGCTGCATATTGGAAATTGCGCCGGGCTGTTTGGAAGTCCATGATTTCCCGGATGTTTTTGTATTCCTCCGGCAGGCCGTTCATCAAGCCAGTCCAAAAGGCTGCATTTGCCACCTCGTCAATGATGGTAGGGCCGGCGGGCAACATCCGGTTCTCGATGCGCAGGTGCGGTTTCCCATCGGTGATGCCATAGCATGCGCGGTTCCAGTTGTAGATGGTGCCATTGTGTATGCAAAGTTCGTACAGGTTGGGCACACCACCCTTGAGCAGCACCTTCCCCGCATCTTCTTCACGTGTGGAGGCGAACAAAATCTTATGGATGGTGGCTTCCTCGCGGTAAATATCGAGCACCGAGTTTTTCACCCACCCTGATCCGAAACTGACCCGCGGGGGCTGGTCGCGATAAACATGGGAGGAGTTGCGCGTGTCGGTGGATTGCTCGAACAAGGCGATGCGCGTCTCGCGCCACAGACGTTTGCCGAGCAATAACGGGGAATTGGTGGCTGCCGCCAAAACGGGGGCTGAAATGGCGAGTGCCCAATTGTATGCCTGCACGAATTCAGTTGGATGCACTTGAAAGTGAACCTGAAAACTGGTGTTGCAGCTTTCGATAAAGGAGTCTTCGGCTTTTGAAATCCATTGGTTGGCGCCCTCGATTCTGAATTCAAAACTTTCGCCTCTCAGCTCGCGGAGGGCATTTATCAGGTGGTGGTAGCGTGGCAGTGGTGTGATGTTTTTCAGGTTAATATCGCTGCGGCGCAGGGTGGGTACGATGCCGGCCAATATTAGGTGGGCATTTAGCGTGCGCGCAATTTTTTCGCCTTTGGCGATGAGGGACGACAGGTCTTGCTCCATCCGGGTAAAACAGTCACCGGTAAAAACAAGCGGGTCTAAGTTTATTTCCAAGTTGAATTTTGCAAATTCCGTGGTAAAGTGCTCGTCATTCACCTGGGCCAGGATTTCCATGAGCACTGGAGCTGGTTTCCAGTCGCCGCCGGTGATGGAAAGCTCTTGTTCGGCGCCAATGCGTTGGACGCCCGATTCGAAAACACCACGTTCCAGCATCCACTCCAGGGCTTTCAAGTCGCCGAGTAAATGGCGGGTGGCTTTCAACCGCATGCTTTTGTCTTTGATAATAGCGACTTTTTCAGCTCCCATTTTTTGTGAGATTGAGGGTGAATGATCTGGCTTAATTGGGCCGGTGTGTTTTTTTGTCAAAACTTGCCATGCTTAAAAAAAGACAGCCCCAAGCGGATGGCCAAGAACCCCGAAAAAATGAAACCGATGACTCCAAGCATGGGAACATTTCTATAGTGGGGCGGTATATCTGCCAATACGAGCAATGAAGAACCCACCAGCAATGCGGCAATGACGATGGCGAAGGAGATTCTTATAGACAGTACACCTAAGGCTTCATTCAGACCCTCAAGACCTTTGTGCTCGAACTCAATATGGAGTTTTCCCGTGCGTATTTTTTTTATCAGGTCGTTGGCGTCTTCGGGCCAGGAGGCGGCCAGCTTCGAGGCATCGCCAAAGGATTTCAGGAAGGCTTTGGACAGCGCTATGGGCGAATACTTTTTTTCCAGCAGCCGCCGGACGAACGGCTCTATGTTTTTGATGATGTCGTATTTTGGGTCGAGCATCAACCCCACGCCTTCAATGATAACCAAAGCTTTGAGCAACAGTAGCAGGTTGGAGGGCACCTTGATTTTGTAATCGAAAAATAATGAATTCAAGGCTGCCAACACTTCCTGCCCGTCAATTTCCTCGATGCCAATGTTCGTGTATTCCTGGAAAAATTCGATGATGTCGTATTCCAGGTCTTTTTCGTTGATGTTTGTCTCGTCCCATGAAAAGCGGAGCAGGGCTTTTTTCAGAGCCTCCACATTTTTGTCGTACACGGCGAGCAGCAGGTCGGCGAGTAGTATTTTGTCGCCCTCCACCACGGTTCCCATCATGCCGTAATCAATGAAGCAAACCTTTTTATCACGGCACACGAAGATGTTGCCGGGGTGGGGGTCGGCGTGAAAAAAGCCGTGTTCAAAAACCTGTTCAAAGTAAAGGTTGATTCCCGTCAGGGCGAGTTCGGGGCCAGATACTCCAATGGTGGCAAGTGCGTCGAGGTCGGTGCATTTTATGCCATCAATGTATTCGAGGCACAGCACTTTTTTTGTGGAGCATTCGGGGTAAAAAGAAGGTACATAGATGTGGTCATTGCCCCGGAACTGTAGCTCAAACCGCCGCATGCTGGCAGCCTCCACGGTAAAATTCAGTTCTTTCCGAATGCTGCGTTCAAACATCTTGACCAATTCTACGGGCTGATAAGAGGCGAATTGGGCAAAGCGGTGCTCAATGAGTTGGGCGAGGTTTTTTAGTATCACAATGTCCAGTTCTATGGTCTCCTCAATGCCGGGCCGTTGTATTTTCAAGACAACTTCCTTGCCGCCCCGAAGTCGCGCCCGATGTACCTGAGCGATGGAGGCGGAGGCAATGGGCGTGTAATCAATATACTCCAGGAGGTTCTCCAGATGGCCGCCCAACTCTTGCTGCAACACTGCGCGAATTTCCTGCTCAGAAACGGGAGGAACTTTGTCCTGAAATTTTTCAAGCTCTTCTATCAAATCATCCGGCAGTATGTCGGGGCGGTTGCTGGCGATTTGAGCGAACTTGATGAAGGTGGTGCCCAATTCTTCACAGACCAGCCGCACCCGCTCGAAGCGGGTGAACTCGGTCACCGGCCGGCCTTTGTATTTTGGAAATAGAGAACCCCATTTCGGCACGAAACGGTTAAAAGGCGGGTGGGCTGCCACGTCTGCAAATCCATATTTTATCAATACGCCAATGACTTTCTCATAGCGCCCGATAAGGGTGGTCTTGGATTTTTCATTGGCAAGAGGCATACATGTTGGATAAGCGGAAGCCCTGAAATAGTAATCGTTCCATGCCTATTGTGGCAGGTACAAAGACTTGGCTCCGAATCAGGAAAACAGTTCGGAAAACGCCTTTTTCATGTGTTCGAATGACTGAACCACTTCTTCGGCGAACTGGTCTATTTTTTCACCAGCCTCGTTTTGTTTGTCAAATTTTTGCTTTACCTCTCTTACGGCATTCAATAATTCCTCCTTGCGTACCTTTAAGGATTCGGCATCTTCAAACTCACCCAGCGCCAATTGTATGCGGTAGGAATCCAGCTTGGATTTGAACCGGCCAAGGCGGTCCAACATCAGCAGACCAATCCCGCCATAGGATTCTTTCAAAGTGGCTTCCAACTCGTAGATGGCCTTCAACGTTTGCTTTTTCTGCGCGTCAAAGGCGCGTTTCGATTCAGGCGTGTCTTTCTGGAGATATTTTTCCAGTACGTTGAATTGTTCGTTGAGCAAAGCGCTGTTCTTTTCGTTGTTATTGGCCGAGTCTTTCATCTCTTCTTTTTGTTGGCGTATGTAAGTTCGGAAATTTTTGCGCTCGCGCTCGAAAGCATCGCGGGCTTCGGCCTTGCCAAGGGACAGTTGAACTTCAATGTCTTCAAGCAGGACTTTCATTTGTGTGAGTTTCTCTTTACCAATTTCCAGTAATTCAGATGGGAGTGACATGGCATTTGCGTTTAAAGGTGAATAGCAGCAGAATCCTCTTTTCTTTTGAGTACATAGTTCGGAAAACTGAAAGGAGAATTCGTGCGAGCTATGTGTTTATCCAAAAATGCACTTTGCCATTGGGTTTTGAAATGAGGTTCATCAAGAACCAGGGTGAATTTTATCAATAAACCCGTACCTGCAAAAAGTCATAGAATGGGTTGATTTTCGTCACCGCCTATCTGCGTTGAGACGGATTCTTTTGTAGCGTTCATTGTGTGATAATCCTCACGGTATAGTGGCTTTCAGCCAGCGAACTTTGTGGCGTAAAAAGTTATAATTTCAGATATCATATTTCGGGTGATTTTAAGTGTTTAACAAGAGCATCCTCCGTGGATGCTCTTTTTTAAGCTCGTCATTTGCTATCGCAAAAAATCTAACAGCATGACTAACAAGGTAAGTTTCAAGGAATTGATTAATGGCGAAAAACCCGTTCTCGTAGATTTTACCGCCTCATGGTGCGGCCCCTGCAAGGCTATGGCCCCCGTCATCGAGAATGTGAAAAAGAGCATCGGCTCCAAAGCCACCATCGTCAAGATAGACATTGACAACAACGCACAATTCGCCACCAGCATGGGAATAACCGGTGTGCCGACTTTTGTTATTTTTAAGAATGGCAAAGAACAATGGCGGCAGGTAGGTATGATTTCGGGCACGCAGCTACAGAGCGCCTTGGAAAAGCACACAGCCTGATGGCAGTGCTGGTGTAGTGCCAGAGTGGTTAAGTTGGGGCAGCTTTGAGTTTGGCATCCGGCCTTTATCAACCACTCGTCTCGAAGTCAAAGGAAGAAGCTGGACAAAAAAAAACCGGCAGTTGGACGCGTCCCATCTGCCGGTTTCTTATTTTACCAATTTCCTTTTCAGGCCACTTCAATAACCTGCTTGGCCGCTTTCTTCCGCTCGTGGCCTTTCAGACGGGTTTTGCGAAGCCGTATGGATTTCGGCGTCACTTCTACGTACTCGTCCTCCATGATATATTCAAGTGCTTCTTCAAGGCTGAACTTCAGTGGCGGTGTAAGTTTTACCTTCTCATCGGCTCCAGAGGAGCGCATATTGGAAAGTTTTTTCGTCCTGGTCACATTGACCGTGATGTCGCCTGGCCGGTTGTTCTCCCCAACAAGTTGCCCTTCGTAAATATCTTGGTTGGCATCCACGAAGAATTGACCACGGTCCTGCAAATTGTAAAGAGAGTAGGGGATGGCCTTTCCAGTTTCCAAGGCGATGAGGGAGCCATTTTGCCGTTTGGGCAGTTCGCCCTTATAAGGTTGAAACTCTATGAAGCGATGGGTCACGATGGCTTCGCCGGCAGTGGCAGTGAGGAGGTTTCCTCTCAACCCTATTATGCCACGGGAGGGAATTTCAAACCGCAATATCACACGGTCGCCTTTTGGGTCCATTGCATTCATCACTCCCTTACGGCGGGTCACCATATCAATGGCGGTGCCGGAGTATATCTCTGGAACGTCGATATTGAGTTCCTCGACTGGTTCGTGGATTTTGCCGTCAATTCTTTTCAGAATAACCTGAGGCTGGCCAATTTGCATCTCATAACCTTCCCGGCGCATAGTTTCTATTAGAATGGAAAGGTGCAGCACGCCGCGGCCAAACACCCGCCAGGCATCGGTTGATTCAGTTTCTTCCACCCTTAGTGCCAGGTTTTTTTCCAACTCCTTATCGAGCCGGTCCTTGATGTGGCGCGAAGTGACGAATTTGCCCTCTTGCCCGTAAAACGGCGAGTTGTTAATGGTGAACAACATGCTCATCGTTGGCTCATCAATGGCAATGGTGGGCAAAGCTTCTGGATTTTCCGCATCGGCGATTGTTTCGCCTATTTCAAAGTCTTCGATGCCCTGAACGGCGCAGATGTCACCGGCCAGTACTTCGTCCACTTTTACTTTTGTCAACCCCTCGAACAAATACAACCCGCGAATGGATTGCCTCAATACGGTTCCATCTCTTTTAATAAGAGCTACCTGCTGGCCCGCTTTTATCGAACCCCGGTGTAAACGGCCAATGGCAATACGGCCAATGTAACTGGAGTAATCGAGAGAGGTGATGAGCATTTGAAGTGTTCCTGCCTCGGTTTTTGGAGCGGGTATGAATTCCAGAATAGAGTCGAGGAGGGGCGTAATATTGTCTGTGGGATTCTTCCAGCTATGATTCATCCAACCTTGTTTGGCCGAGCCGAAGAGGGTGGGGAAATTGAGTTGGTCTTCGGTGGCGCCAATGTTGTACATCAGGTCGAAGATGGCATCTTGCACTATCTCTGGGGTACAGTTTTCCTTGTCGACTTTGTTGATGACTACGATGGGCTTGAGGCCCAATTCGAGTGCTTTTTGGAGCACGAAACGAGTCTGCGGCATGGGGCCTTCGAAAGCATCCACCAAGAGCAATACGCCGTCGGCCATGTTGAGTACCCGCTCCACTTCTCCGCCAAAATCTGAGTGGCCGGGAGTGTCGATGACATTTATCTTCACGCCTTTGTACCAAAAGGCGGCGTTCTTCGCAAGGATGGTGATGCCCCGTTCCCGCTCCAGGTCGTTGCTATCCATGATGAGTTCGCCGGGGGTGCTGTGTTCGCCGAAGAGCTTTCCTGCGACGAGCATCTTGTCCACAAGCGTCGTTTTGCCGTGGTCAACGTGGGCAATAATGGCAATGTTTCTGATTTGCATAAATTGAGTTTGAAATCACTGAGTACCCTGATTTTACATAGCGATAGGCGGGTTTGCAGTGATTTGAAAAAAATGGCCGCAAAGGTAGCCTTTAAAACCGGCTACACACAGCGGGTGATAAATAATATTTTGAAAACGGTTTCCATTTATTCCGGCAGTTTTGCCGGTAAATGAGCCAAAATGCCTGGTGGTCTGCCATCATTAATGACCCAAATGAAAAATTGAAGACATGAGGGTGTTGACAAATCTTGTGGGCAATTCCGGTTCATGTTTCTAAATTTGCGCCGAAAAATTTATCACATGAAATATCCAAACCCGTACTTCATTTTATTGACCCTCCTCATGGCCGCCCCCCTGTATCTTGCAGGTCAAACCGACAGTATGAGCAGCGACGCTAAAAGCAAGTACATGAGACCGAATGACCAGATAATCACAGATGATATGTTGAACGCCTATCCTGCCTATAATGGAAGCGACCTGGGGTTAACTTATTCCAACAAAAAATCAACGTTTAAGATTTGGTCGCCTACGGCGAAAGAAGCCCGGCTGTTTTTGTACGACAAAGGATGGGGCGGCGATACCCTGTTGATAAAAAACATGAAAAAGGGCAAACGCGGCACCTGGAGCACTGATTTGAGCGGCGACCAAGAAGGCCAGTTTTACGCATTTCAGGTTTTGGTAGATACCACCTGGCTCGCTGAAACTCCCGACCCTTATGCCGTGGCTGCCGGTGTCAACGGTCACCGGGCAATGGTGGTGGACCTGGCCAAAACGAATCCCGAAGGTTGGGACCACGACCAGCGCCCACCATTGAATAGCATATCCGAAATCGTCTTGTATGAACTGCACCTGCGCGACATCTCCATGCATCCATCTTCCGGCATCCAACACAAAGGTAAATATCTTGGCCTTGCCGAAACGGGCACCCATACCAAGAGCGGCACAATGACAGGACTCGACCACATCAAAGACCTCGGCGTCACGCATGTACACCTGCTGCCGGTCTTCGATTATGCCTCAGTTGATGAATCGGCCTTGCAAGTGCCGCAGTACAATTGGGGCTACGACCCGCAGAATTACAACATCCCGGAAGGCAGTTACGCCACTGACCCCTTCGATGGCAGAGTGCGCATCAGGGAATTTAAACAGATGGTGAAATCCCTCCACGAGAATGGCCTCAGGGTGGTGATGGACGTGGTTTACAACCACACCTCTTCCACAGAAGGCTCCGTTTTCAACAATTTGGTGCCCAAGTATTATTACCGGTTGAATGACCACGGCGGCTACTCCAATGCCTCCGGTTGCGGAAACGAAACAGCCTCCGAGCGCCCCATGATGCGCAAGTTTATGCTCGAATCCATGCTTTATTGGGTGAAAGAATACCATGTGGACGGCTTCCGGGTGGACCTGATGGGCATCCACGACATAAAGACTATGAACCTCATTGCAGACGAGCTGCACAAAATAGATCCGACGATTTTCATTTACGGCGAAGGCTGGACGGCCGGCGACAGCCCGTATGACGCGCAGGAAAGGGCCGTCAAGACGAATACCTGGAAGTTGCACGGCACTGCCGTCTTTTGCGATGAATTTAGGGACGGTGTTAAAGGCAACGTGTTCGCCAAGAATGCAAAAGGTTTCGCCAGTGGCGAAACGGGACTTCAAGAGAGCGTGAAATTCGGAATTGTGGGTGCCGTTGCGCACCCCCAGGTGGACAACAAAAAGGTGAATTATTCCCAATACCCGTGGTCCAACACTCCGCTTCAATGCATCAATTACGTCTCGTGCCACGACAACCACACGCTTTACGACCGGCTGCGCAATTCCTGCCAGGGCGAGCCGGATGAAGAATTGGTGAAGATTATCAAGATAGCCCAAACGCTGGTCTTCACCTCGCAGGGCATCCCTTTTTTGCTGGCCGGGGAAGAATTCACCCGCACCAAGTTTGGCGTGGAGAACTCCTTTGAGGCGGGCGATGAAATTAACCAGATAGATTGGAAAAGAAAGGAACAGTTCGGCGAGCTGAACGAATACTTCAAGGCGCTGATTCAGTTGCGAAAGCACCACCCGGCGTTCAGAATGGCCAAAAAAGAGGACGTGCAGGCCCATCTCAAATTTCTGGATATTCCCAACGACAACATCCTCGGCTATGAGATTACGGACCACGCCAACGGCGATTCATGGAAGCGCATACTGCTCATCTTCAACACCAATAAAACCGGCAAACAGGTTACCATTCCCGAAGGAGACTGGACTTTGATAGCAGTGAATGGACGCATTGACGAAAGCGGGCTTGGGAATATTACCGGCCCGAAAGCCAACCTCCAACCCCGTTCGGTTTTAATTCTCGCTGAAGAAAACTAATGCATGAAAGTTGATATTCTCGCCATTGGCGTACATCCCGACGACGTGGAATTGAGTTGTAGCGGCACGCTGCTGCGCCACATTGCAAAAGGCAAAAAGGTAGGGCTGCTCGACCTTACTCGTGGTGAGCTTGGCACCCGTGGCAGTGCAGAAATTCGAGAAAAAGAGGCCCGTGAATCGGCTGGAAAGATGGGAGTTTTGTTTCGGGAAAATGCCGGCATGGCCGATGGCTTTTTTACCTGCCTGCCTGAAAATATTCTCAAAATAGTGCGCATCCTTCGCTGGTGCCGGCCCGAAATTGTGCTGGCCAATGCACCCGATGACCGCCACCCCGACCACGGCCGCGCCGCCAAACTCACCGCCGGTGCCTGCTTTTATTCGGGCCTCGTGAAAATTAAAACGGAGGACGCCGGTGGCCAGCCACAGGAACAATGGCGCCCCAGTGCGGTGTACCATTACATCCAGGACAAACACCTGGTGCCCGATTTCGTAGTGGACATTTCCGATTTCATGGAAGAAAAAATGGCGCTGGTGCAAACCTTCCGTTCGCAGTTTTACCTACCCGGCGAAGAGGAATTTAGTGGCGAATTGAATACCCCGATTTCCGGCAGCGATTTCATGGAATTCCTTCGGGCAAAAGCCCGCGATTTTGCCCGGCCCATTGGCAAGACCTACGCCGAGGGCTTCATCGCCGCAAGAACAATAGGGGTGGATGACCTCTTTGATTTGATATAGGCTAATCTTTTCGCTCTCAGCGAATCCGAAAGACGGAAGGAAGGCTATTACTCGGTGCAGGAAACATGCCTTTGTGCTAAGCGGGTACAGATAATTTCGTTCTCCTCTTGCTTCTTTTCTCGAAGTGTCCACTAATTTTTCATATCCCGGTAATACTTCAGGCTATTCACAAGCCACACACTCCCCGATGGGAAACCTGGCGATTTCTGCCGCCTTGAAGGTTGACAGCTTTTGAACCCAATTTGGATTCGGACAGGTTTTGGTTTCTTCTTTTTTACCCCGTTCTTTCAAGTCCCCGATTGAAAGAACGGTGGTTACACCTTTAATTGGCGGGAATTGAAAGGCGGAGTTTTCCGACACATTTTTGTTGCAATATCAATCCCTGCTATTTTCATTTCAGGAAACTGCCGCTAACTTTGTCGTGTTCTCAAAAAAAAAAAAATCCTTGAAAAATGACCGAACAGCTATTTTTAAAAAATTACAACCAGTTACCAGAAAACCTGAAACAGGAACTGATTGATTTTTTGGAGTTCCTTGTAGGAAAACATCAAAACAAACAGGCAGGCAAAAAAGACAAAGCCGTACCTAAGCAAAACAAATCTGACGTGCCGCCCGGCGCCGGCAAGCAATTGCCAATCGTAAAGTTCAAACGTTCAGGAACGCCCGTACCGCTTGAGTTCGGAGGCGGCAAGCACCTTGTAAAATACATGGCTGACGATTTTACCGCTCCGCTCGAAGACCTTGAAGAATATATGTAATCATGGAAATTCTTCTGGACACCCACATCCTGCTTTGGTTTGTAAAAGGTGACGCCCGCCTGCCGGTTCCCAGGCGGGAAATGATTATCAACCCTTCCAACCACATCTTAGTCAGCCTGGCGAGCTTATGGGAAATAGCCATCAAAACCAGCCTTGGAAAATTAGATATTCCCGCCAGTCTGGATTTATTGGTGCCTGTGGAAATGGACTTCCTGAATACCACACTTGCACATATCCTATTGGTGCAGGCGCTTCCTTTTCATCACAAAGACCCTTTCGACCGGATGCTGATTGCGCAGGCTTTAACGGAAGATATTCACATCATGACGGATGACCCGAACTTTCCTCCTTACAGGGTGAAATTGATTTGACCGGAAGTATTCGGCAACACTTCCCCGAACCTGTTTTGACGAAAGCTGCCTTGCAACTGCACGGTATTCCGGTGATGGAATAACTTTTCTTGAAAACAAGCAAACACTGCCTGCCATGCCAACTTTAGATGAATGTTTTGAATACTTCAATAGCGGTGATTTGGAAAGAACGATAGTTTGTTTGACCCAAGTCATTGAACTTGACCCAAAGAATGTCCGGGCTTTTTCAAACCGGGGGGCTGTCAAAATCGAATTATGCCGCTACGAATCCGCTCTTTCCGACTTCGACCGGGCTATCGAAATTGACCCGAATTTCGCCCAGGCTTTCTCCAACCGGGGGAATGCCAAATTCAACTTGCACCACTACGAATCTGCCCTTTCCGACTTTGACCGAGCCATCGAACTTGAATCAAACGATGCCCAGGCTTTTTCAAACCGGGGGGTTGCTAAAGCTGGATTGCACCACTACGAATCCGCTCTTTCCGACTTTGATAGGGCTATCGAACTTGACCCAAACCACGCCAAGGCCTTCTCTAACCGAGGGCTTGCCAAAGACAAATTGCATCGCTACGAATCCGCCCTTTCCGATTTCGAACAAGCTATTGAACTTGACCCTGAAATGAGTTTGCCTTATTTTGGAAAAGCCTGGGCGTTATGGCAAGGCTCAGACGACTTGGGCGCCGCCCACCTCCATTTCAACCGCTTCATTTTTTTGGCGGAGACAGAAAAAATCATAGAATACTGGAAAGTCACGCACGACTTCTACGCCAGCCACGCCGCCGTCCCCTTCCTACTCCACCGCCTGTTCGAACTGCTCCCCGGCATCGGCGACTTCCACTCCTGGCAAGGAACCCTCCACGAAACGGAGCGCCAATGCCGCACCCTGAAAAGTTATCTGCAACACCTCCGCCATACCGGCGAGCCCCCAAGGGGCGAGCCGGAGCGGGACGCTCCGCAACTCCACGGACTTGAAGCGCTCGTGCATTATTTCATGGGCGACCCGATGGAGGCGTACCGCATCTATGGCAATATCCTCGACGAGGAGCCAGAGTGCCTTGACCTCATGGACTTCTACTATTTCCTGTGCTCGGCGGCGGAATTCCTGGAGCCGTGCGAGGGCATTCGGCGCTTTGCCTTGCAGCAGGCAGACCAGCTTTTAGGTAGTGCCCGTGCGGAAGGGGACGAGCGGGAACTCTACTACGCCGGGCAGTTGTACGCGCTTGGGGACGATTGGGAAAAGGCGTTTGTTGCGTTCGGGCAGGCGCAGACGTTTTTTCCCGCCGCCGTGATGCAGGCAGTCGCCGCCGACCGCATAGGCAAGCCGCAGGCGGAGGTCGAAGCGCTGGTGGAAAAAGCAAGGCAGCTTGCCGCCGCCCCGCCGCCGGAGGTATTTTGGATAAACGGCTTCCCGGAAGTCCGGCTCGAACTCGGACGGGAGGATTATTTAGTGCCCTTTCGCCAGTACGCTCACTTTCGGGAAATTGCCGAACACCTTCACCTCGTTCGGGAGGACAGCGTTCCGTTTCACGCCGCAGACTTTTGGGAAATCTGGCGGCTTTCTCCCGCCGGCGAGCAGGAGATTGGGTGGCAGTTGCGCAAAAAGGAACTGGAACGCATCGAGGCGGAACTGCAATCCTTTTTCACCCAAAACCTGGAAGCGCATTACGCCGGCTACACGCCTGAACAATTGCAAAACTTAGAGAAACTCCTATCAGAAAAAGACAAAGCCGTTCAGGCAGTATTTGAGAAGTTGAAAACCAAATCCGCAAGCGGCAGCGAGGCGTTGGAGCACCAGTTCGGGCTGGAAATAGATGGCTGGCAGTTGCGGCATCCTCATACTTATGCGCTGATGCTGAAATACTTTTTCCTGTCGGAGAAGCTTGCTCCGAAAGCCACTTTCTTTCTCTATTTTTACAACGACTTCAAGGCTGCCGAAAAGCAAAAGGATTATTCTTCCGGCAAGGCAGCCTACACCAAAGGAGCGCAGAAATTCCTCGAAATTATTTTAAGACCTGTCTGGATGTTAGGCGACGTGGGGCTGGCGGCAGTTGCCGCAGCGTTGGCTGAATTGAGCCGTCAATTTTTCCTGCAAAACCCGGCGGAACTCGACGAGGGGGATGTGACAAGCAACTATCAAAAATTCAAAGCCGGATTTTTGAAGTTTCTCAGCGTTGAAATGGAAAGCATGGGCGAGGAAAAGTTTTTTAAAAAGTATCCGCTGGAAGGGTGGGAGGATTGGAAAAAGTAAGCAGGAGACCTCCCGGATGCCGGGCGTGCGGATTTCCAGTTCCACTTCTTGCGCCTTTTGCAACACCCGGTTCAGTTCGCCCGGCAGCGCGAGGGAGGTGGCGAGATGACGCTTCGGCGGGTGAGCATTGGCGAGCTGATAACGAGGCGCCATCTCAACACCTTTCAGCGTGTAAACTGGCTTATGCAATATGCCAAACCTTTTCCGAATTTTTTTTTAAAAGAAAAGAGCCGGACGTAGCTCGACATGACGACGCTCCCATCCAGTAGGCCTTGCGGATTTCGTTCCCGAAGTCCGGGATGGCCTTCAACGGATTCGTCATGTGGTACCGCGAGGCGGAGAGTTTGTGGTTGCCCCTGAAAGGTTAGTATTTCCCTTCGAGATGCTCGACATATTGCACCTCGCCGAGCCTGAATTTGACGGGGAATGTGGCCGCTTTTTCCAGCTTTACTTCCCATTTGCAAAACATCGGCAAATCGCTTACGGTATAAACTACCGGCATCGCCTGCATTTTGAAGATGGCCGGATAAGGCATGGCGTAGTTGCCAAAACCTTGGGGAGAAAATGGCAGCGCATGAACACTGGGGAGGTAGTCCACTTTTATTTTAAAGTTGACGCAGGAAGAGGCGGAATCCGCTGGAAAGTATTTCCGCAAGCCTTGGGCGGAGGAGGCCGTGGAGAATAAGAGCGTCAATATGGTGGCAAAAAAGTAGCGCATGGCGTTCAGTTTGGGAGGCATTTTTCGAGTAAGACTCCGCCGAATGCCAGCCAAAGCAGCCCTTTGGCTGTGAAGAAAATGACTCCGGCAATGCCTGCTTTTTTTGCCCAGGTTTTCATTTTTTTCAGGTGCATCTTTTTTTCGTTTTCTATTAAAACATCGGATGATGAAAGCCCACAATGGCGGGCACTCCTGTTTCTTACGTTTGAAAAACACCCACATTAAATGGCTTCACGGGGGAATGGTTGGCCATTTCGATACCCGTGGAAATCCAGCTTCTGGTTTCCAGCGGATCTATGATGGCGTCCACCCAGAGCCTTGCCGCTGCGTAATAAGCAGTGGTTTGGTGCTCGTACCTGTTGTTTATTTTTTCGAAGAGAATTTTCTCGTCCTCCCCGGACAATTCTTCTCCTTTGGATTTCATGGCGGCTACTTGGATTTGCACCAGCGTTTTGGCGGCTTGCTCGCCCCCCATCACCGCTATTTTGGCCGTAGGCCAAGCTACCATGAGGCGCGGGTCGTAGGCTCTGCCGCACATGGCGTAGTTGCCGGCGCCATAAGAATTGCCGATGACCACGGTGAATTTAGGCACGGTGGAGTTGCTCACGGCGTTCACCATTTTTGCCCCGTCTTTGATGATACCCCCGTGCTCCGAACGGCTGCCTACCATGAACCCCGATACGTCTTGCAAAAACACGAGAGGGATTTTTTTCTGGTTGCAATTGAGCACAAAACGGGCGGCTTTGTCGGCAGAATCGGAGTAGATGACGCCGCCGAATTGCATCTCGCCGGTGGCTGACTTGACCACTTTCCGGTTGTTGGCGACGATGCCCACCGACCAGCCGTCAATGCGGGCATAGGCGCAGATGAGCGTCTTGCCGTAGTCTTTTTTATAAAACGTCAACGCTGAGTCATCCACCAATCTTTTCAAGATATCTTCCATGTCGTACGGCCGGCTCCGGTCGTAGGGCAGCAGACTGTATAATTCTTCGGGATTTTCTTTGGGCGGTTGGGGGGCGGCGCGGTCGAAACCAGCTCTTTCCTTATGGCCCAGCTTGTCCATCAGCGTGCGGATGGTATCTAAGCATTCCTCATCGTTTTTCACCTTGTAATCGCAAACGCCTGAGATTTCTGTTTGCGTGACTGCGCCGCCTAAGGTTTCTTTGTCGATGTTTTCGCCAATGGCGGCTTTCACAAGGTAAGGACCGGCGAGAAAGATGCTGCCTTCGCCCTCCACGATGAGGGATTCGTCGGACATGATGGGCAGATAGGCTCCGCCTGCAACGCAGCTTCCCATAATGGCCGCAATTTGCGGCACCCCGGCAGCGGACATTTTAGCGTTGTTCCTGAAGATGCGGCCAAAATGCTCTTTGTCGGGGAAAATTTCATCTTGCATGGGCAGGAAAACGCCGGCGCTATCTACCAAGTAAATGATGGGAATTTTGTTTTCGAGTGCAATTTCCTGTGCCCTCAGGTTTTTCTTCCCTGTGATGGGGAACCAAGCCCCGGCTTTAACCGTGGCGTCATTCGCCACGATGACACTCAGCCGCCGGGAGACATAACCCAGCCCCACGATGACGCCGCCTGCCGGGCACCCCCCGTATTCTTCGAACATTTCATAACCTGCAAAGGCACCTATTTCCAGCCATTCAGTGCCCTCGTCCACCAAGTAATTGATGCGTTCTCGGGCGGTGAGTTTACCTTTTTCGTGGTGTTTTTCAATATTTTTTGTGCCTCCGCCGAGCCTGATTTTTACTAAGCGATGTTTCATCCGGCTGATGAGAAGTTTTAGGTTGTCTTCGTTTTTATTAATCTCAATGTTCATAAAGAGTGCTTGAGGGTTTGGTCTTGTGGCGGTTCTAAAATGTCAAAGATTAGATGCTGAAAAAAGGGGTGTAAAGAAAAGAAACCTCTTGGGAATGCGCAACAAAGGAGAACAAAGCCCCGGTACATTTTTATGCACCGGGCCTTTCACTGTTTGAGTCGTTAGGGGAAGGTCAATTAGGTTGGAGCTTGTTGGCCATAGCTTTAAAAACGATGGGGCAAGTTGCCGGGCAAAAGTTATTTTACCCTGAAGGTGTAATAGTATTCGCCTGGGAAATCTTCATAAAAACCTTCGAGATAAACCTCCTGTCCTTTGCTTTTTTCCAACTCATCTACCACATCTTTTAGGGAGGTCACATGGATGTCCCCCACTTTGGTGATGATATAGCCGGGGTCCATTTCAGTGTCATCAATGATGCTGCCGCGCTCTATTTTTTCCACGTAAATTCCCGATACTCTTAGCCGGCGGCGCTCATCTTGTGTGAGTTCGCGTAGTTGGAATCCATGCTTTTCCAATATGCCGGTATTCTTTACTTTTTCTAAGTATTTGGAGGAAAGGTTTTTGTCTTTGAGGGTCACGGTGGTATGTGTGAGCTTTCCATTTCTAAGAAAGTCCACATAAATAGACGTGCCGGGGTGGAGCCTGCCCACTTGTTCCTGGAGTTGTGGGATGGTTTTTATTTTCATGTTATTAATGCCAACGATTACATCGCCACGAAGAATGCCGGCCTCGTCGGCACCTCCGCCAGCAATGATGCTATTGATAAACACACCGTCCATGCTTGGCAGGTCGAGGTCTTTGGCTATTTCCCTCGTGACGGGTCCTATTTTAATGCCCAAAAGTCCTCGTTGAACTTCACCAAATTCTTTCAAATCCTGAATGACCTTTTGCGCTAAATTGGACGGGATGGCAAAGCTGTACCCTTCATACCGCCCGGAGCGCGTGATGATGGCCGTATTGATGCCAACAAGTTCCCCATTGGTGTTGACCAAAGCACCGCCGCTGTTGCCTGGATTAACAGCGGCATCGGTTTGAATGAAAGATTCGATGGTGTATTCTCCCTCTAAAATGTCGATGCTGCGGCCTTTGGCACTCACAATACCGGCCGTG
>SCUG01000086.1 GCA_004297645.1 Saprospiraceae bacterium
AAAAATACTCCCATTTCCTTTACCCTCAGATCAGTGGCCCTTTCTCTCTCAAAATCTTAATCTCTAGATTCTTTATCTTCCTTACCTCTTTCTTTCCTCGGTGTCAATGAACTTGTTGAGGATTCGCCTTCAGTTAACTTGAAAAGTAAACGTCTGGCGTTCCACTATTCTTTATACACCACAACAGGGTGTTTTAAGCAAATTTAAAAACCGCTTTTTTCAAACGGGGGGCAAAGGTAACAGCCGAATATCCTCCAGAAAAATAATTAGAAGAAAAAAAATTAAATACTCTCGCCAAAATTCTACCTGTTCCTTGCCATGGTGCTTTGTCAAACTTAGCTTCTGAATATGCCATCCCGGCTTCCCGGATTACCGTCTTTCAAAAGCGGGCGCAAATGTAGGCCCGGCTATCTTGATTAACCAAATGTTTTTTTTATAAAAATTCCACACCGGTTGCTTCTCTGCTTTACACCTTTATAGTTAGGGGTAGAAGGGTCAGTTGATTTCCTTGTTTCAAAATTCAGTAAAAAGCTATTTTTGCCCTCCTAAATCACGATTAAACAACTCAACATGATTGCTACTTCCACAAAAAAACACAACTTCAGTGCTGGTCCGGCCATATTACCTCAAAGCGTTTTTGAGGAAGCTGCACAGGCTATTCTTGATTTCAATGCCCACGGACTGTCCATTCTCGAAATCTCTCACCGCAGCAAAGACTTCGAAGCCGTCATGGCGGAGACCGAAGCCCTGGTACGGGAAATTGGCAGCATCGGCGAACGTTATGCCGTATTGTTTTTGACAGGAGGTGCCAGTACACAGTTTTTCATGGCACCCATGAATTTTCTCAAAGAAGGAGAAAAAGCAGCCTATGTTGAAACCGGGACATGGTCGTCAAATGCCATTAAAGAAGCCCGGCCCTTCGGCGATATCGAGGTAGTAGCCTCCAGCAAAGAGCGCAATTTCACGTTTATCCCAAAAGATTTTGACGTACCAAAAAACGCCGCCTACCTCCACCTGACGAGCAACAATACCATCTATGGCACGCAGTACCAAAAATACCCGGCATCGGAGATGCCCCTCATCTGCGACATGTCGTCTGATATGTTCAGCCGCCCGTTCGACATCGAACGCTTCGCAATGATTTATGCCGGTGCGCAAAAAAACATCGGCCCAGCAGGTGTCACTTTAGTCATCGTCAGAAAAGATTGGATGGGCAGGTCGGGGCGCGCTATACCCACTATGTTGAATTATAAGACCCACGCCGATAAAGGCTCCATGTACAACACGCCGCCGGTATTCCCCATTTTCGTAATGATGCTCACCCTGCGCTGGATAAAAGCCACCGGCGGGCTGGCGGCCATCAACCGCCGCAACGTTGAAAAAGCCAAAATTCTCTATGATGAAATAGATGCAAACCCATGCTTCAAGGGCACGGTGGAGAAGGAAGACCGTTCGCTGATGAACGTTTGCTTTTTGCCAGCGAAGTCTGAATTCGAAGCGCCATTCTTAGAAATGAGTGCAGCCGCCGGCATTACCGGTATCAAGGGCCACCGGTCGGCGGGCGGGTTCAGGGCTTCCATTTACAATGCCCTGGGAAAAGAAAGCGTGCAGGTGTTGGTGGAAGTGATGCGGGCTTTCGCCGTAAAACATGGATGAGGCAGGGGCTGAAGTGCTTTTGGGTTCCGGGTTTCAGGGGCGGTGATTCAAAAGATGAAAGGCGCCGCCCGATTAAACTTTTTTAAGAAACGAAGGGAATCCCGAAGTCAGATTGCCACGCCGTATATCTTTGAAACCTTACCAAGTTAAGTTAATTAATGAAAGCCATCATTCCAGTTGCAGGAGCAGGCACCCAGTTGAGGCCGCTAACCTACACACAGCCTAAACCACTCATCCCGGTAGCTGGAAAGCCCATAATTTCGTTCATCATCGAACGCCTCCAAAGCCTCGGCGTGGAAGAGTTTATCTTCGTCACAGGTTACCTCGGTGAAAAAATAAAGGACTATGTCGAGGTGCAGTATCCCGGCCTCAAAAAAGAATTCATCCAGCAGGAAAACCGCTTCGGCACCGGGCATGCGATATGGACGGCGAGAAACCTCATCCGCGACGCCGGTGAGCTTATCATCTTGCTTGGAGATACCATTGTAGAGATGGATTTTCAAAAACTCATCCACTGCCCCACTTCCTGCCTCGCTGTGAAAAAGGTGCCCGAACCCCGGGAGTTCGGCATCGTGGAGTTCGACGAAAAAGGGAACGTAAAGCGCGTAGTTGAAAAACCCAAAATCCCGAAATCCAACATGGCGATGGCCGGCCTATACATGATCCGAGAGGTGAATGCACTTATAGAATCTCTCGGCTACAATATAAAAAACGACATTCGCACCGATGGCGAATTCCCGCTCACCGACGGCCTCATGCGCATGATTGAAAAGGGCATCCCATTTTCGACTGTTACCGTGGACCAGTGGTTCGATTGCGGCAAAAAGGAAACCCTGCTTGAAACCAACGCCCTGCTGCTCAACAACGAAGGCTATGCTTCCGGCAATCTCCCCGAATTTGACAACACCATCATCATCCATCCGGTGAGCATCGGCCAGCATTGCACAATCAGCAACTCCATCGTCGGGCCACATGCCACCATCGGCGGCCATGTGAAAATCGAATCCTCCATCGTCAAAGATTCGATTATCGGCCAATACGCTTCTCTCCGCGAGGTGGTTTTAAAACACTCCGTCATCGGCAACGACACCTCCATCACAGGCTTTCGCCAAAGCCTCAACATCGGCGATAATACGGAGATTGATTTTTCGTAAAAGCCCCCGAACAGCCATTGCTTTTGGCTCAACCGGCTTGGAAAAGCCCAAAAAACACAGAGGAAAAGATAGGTGGTTCATAGGGGTGAGGGGCGCGATCATAACTTTACAATTTTTTCAGCTTGAACTATTTGTCCTTCTATCTCGAAGACTATCGAATAAAGCCCCGGCGGCTGCCCTGAAAAATCCACTACTGTCTCCCCGCTGCCGGGCGGCACTTCCACTTCCCGCACCGGCCGCCCCTGCGCATTGAATACCCTGACGGCAGCGTTCTTCGGCGCCTGATTATAGAATGCCAGCTTCGCCTGCCCGCTCACGGGATTAGGCGACAGCCGGAAGAATACCTGCCGCTCGCTTTTGAAGATGCCGCCGACAGGTTCGACGGCAGCGGTGAGTATGGAGTCGGTGCAGCCGGGGGTGAAGCAGCCGTCGGCGGCGACTTTGAGGAGCCAGACATCCAGCCCCCAGCCACTGCCATCGGGCAGGGAATCCATCATGGTACCAATAGCAGCAATCCCTCCATCCGGTGTTTCCACTAAATCGTTTAATTCTGAAATAATATTGATGGGCACCGATTGGTCAGGGCGATAGGCCCGCTTCCAGAGCAACTCGCCATCCTGCGTCATGCGGAACAGCCATCCGAATTCACCCCCGTCATCGCCTTCTACGGACTGTATGCCACAACCAATTATATCTCCGTTAGAAGCAGTGATGAGTCTTCTCAGGCTGGGAGACCGCTTTGGAAATACGTAATCCCATTCCAGATTGCCAAGGCTGTCAGTGCCGAATAAATGCAAGAGAATGTCGCCAACATCCCAGTTGGGGTCGCAATATCCTAAGGTGAATCCACCATTGTGAAGAGGAGTCATGTAGGCGTTGCAGTAATCATTCTCATTGGTTTGGTACGTCTTTGTCCAGAGTACATTGCCGATGGAGTCGGTACGGGTGAGGGCGAGGGTATGATTGAAGTTTTCTAATGGAGAACTTTTGTATCCAAACACCAAATCTTCATTTTCAAGTAGTGAAAAATCTCCTCCTCTATATTGAGGAGAATTAACATCAATTGCTTTTACCCACTCCTTTTCTCCGCTGGCGTTAGTTTGCATAACAAAAGCATGCTGATAATTTGTAGCAATACTTCCAGCACCATAAACTAAAATTTTTCCATTGTTCTTTAATTTAAAATCACCAGCTTTTCTCATCAGTGAATCTTCGTAAAATCGAAGCCAAAGAGAATCTCCATTGTTATCTAATTTCATCAAAAAGGGCCGAAAACCATTAACTGAAAAGGCCGAACCACATAAAAGGTACCCATTGTCAAAAACAACTTTGATTTTTCTGCCATCGAAACTATATGGAAACGTATGATAAACCTTCTTCCAAATCAAGTTGCCAAGAGAGTCCACTTTCAACAATCCATCACATCCCAATTCCTGATTGCCAAATTTGCACAAGGTGCCGCCGCCTAAAACAAAGCCCGTTTCATCCAAAGTCATGTAGTAACCTGAATCAGAAGTGCCGTCCACATCATAATTCTTCTGAAAAGTAACTACCTGCGCCATGAGATAACATGATAATACTTCGAACAATATAATTAAAGCCCCTGCTCGTTTCATAAGGGTAATTTTTGAAACGAAGCCGCCAGGGATGAGTATCCCGGCGGCTTCGGCGGTTAAAAATTATCGTTGAATAGCTAAACTGGAATGGAAATGCCGCTTCCCGTCAAATACTTCCACTATGTAAATACCAGAAGGCAGCTTACCGGTATTGAACCGGGTTTGATGACCGGTAAAACGAACTGTTGTCAGAAGCCTTCCGGAGGAAGCATAAATGCGCAGTATAGCACGTTCTGTAGTCTCCGGCAAGATTATAGTTGTTTCCTCCCTGGCAGGGTTGGGTTGGAGGATAATATTTTTTTCAACAGTGTTCGATGGTGAATGCCATGAAATCTCCTGTCCGCTTCGTTCTTCCACTGGCTCATCCGGTAATTCTATCGGGAAGATAGTATCCGTCAAGACGGTAAGCATGGTCTTGGCAAGGGCCGCCTGCAAAGTGCTGCCACCTGCGACGAGATAAAGCGAGTCTTCCTGTCCCTGGCTCAGAGTGAAGGTGCTGTCTGCCAGGCGGTAGAGGTTGATTTGCTGGAGGTAGTGATATTCATAAGCTTCGGCGGTATTGACAGGAAGGCTGTCGAGCAGGCTCTCCGCGCCTGAAAAATTCCTGTAATGCAGACGCACTCCGAGGAGTTTGCGCTGCGCAAATTCGGAACCGTCATCCTGTAGCATGTCTTCGAGAGCCATGCTATCGTTTTCCGAAAAGTATTTTATGCCGAATACGTTCAATACCTGGTTTTTAATACGAACCAGTCGTCCGGTCAGGATTTCCAATTGTTCCCGGTCAGAAATGACAAGCGAATCCCGCAGGTCTTTTAACCCCTGCCAGTCTTGCGAGGAGAACTCCGTCTGTGCTGTGTCCAAAACGGCATTGCTCAAAGGTGCATTGGCATGTGACACACTCAGTTTTTTGTCTGAAGATGTTTGTGTGTTTTGCAGGTAGGCCAGCAGCACTTCATCCGACAAGTAGGGGCTGGCATCCAGCAGGGTCTGCATGGTGGCATCGGCATCCGGCGCAGCACTGATGGCCCCGAGCAATTCCCCGGTATCACCGCCATCTACTAATCCGTTCCACTCATCTATCTTCGAATAGAGGGTATTCAGGCAGGTGAATGTATCGCAGTTGAGTGCAGAGATAACCGGATCACCGGCCGTAGTACTCATTCCAGGAATTCCGGGTGTGAGCGGGATACGAAGGCTGTCGCCATCAGGTAAAGTGATAATAACTGTATTATCTTCACCCCCAACTCCTACAAGGTTGAGACAGCCGTCACCATTAAAAGTACTACTGGTTTTTTTATTAAGATAATAATTCACCACACTTGTACAGTTATCATCCAAATCGCAAACCGGCAACAAATCGGGATAAGTGCCAGCTTCGTCTTCCGGGTAGAAGTACCAGAAGAATTCTGTCCATCCCGGGTTGGTGCTGGAAAGGATGTCATTGTCATCCTCGAAGAGGTTAAAGACGGCATCGCCCTCGGCACCCTGGCCGGGAAAGATACTGCCCATAGCGCCCACCTGGGTGCCATCAAAGAATGGCGACACGTACACGTCATAGTAGGTGCCGGAAGAGAAAGTTTCCTGGATGAATTCATAGCCTCTGTTATTGCCCCAGGCAGCCATACCGCCAAGGTTTAATTTTCCAAAATAATTGCATTGACTTTTGTTAAAAAGATTCCCGCCGGTTTGGTTGAGAATAGCGCCATACAAACCCGTTACATCCGAGTTGAAAGTGTTATCGGTGATTTCATAACCGGAAGCGCCACCCATCAGGTTAATGCCAATTTGCGTTTCAAAAACATTGTGGGAAATGCGCAGTTTGGAAACGCCCGTAGCGGAAATGCCTGTGGAAAATGTAAAAAATCCGCCGGTGTTGGTATTGAGGAAGTTGTTACTCATACTTACGCCTCCAATAATAAACTGAAAGGCCTGTGCAAAGCCAGGCGTATGCTGCACCCTCACCGCCACCGGCATTTGCCCCTCGAAGGTGCATCGCTGAATAGTAGCCGTATAGTCCGTGCCGGTGATGGCATCGTTGCCCAGCCCGCTGAAAGTGCAGTTGCGAATCAGGATGGACTCGCTCCCGGTTATCCTTATACCCCGGGCGGTGGCGATGTTGGGCGGGGCGCTGAGGTTGAGGCTGAAGGTACAGTCGGTAAAACGGCTGATGTTTGGGGCTGCCGCTGAGCCGGTGGGTGTGGCCAAAGCGGGATAAGGCAGAATGTTGCCACTGAGCCGGTTTTCGGTGAAGGTGACCCCGCTGGCGTATATGATGCCGCCATTGCCGTAAGAGCTGCCCGCCTGGTTGCCAAGAGCGATTTCAGCATCCCGGATGGTGGTGGGACTTTGCGTGCTGCCATAGGCATAAACTACGCCGTGCTGGTTGACGGAGGTGGGGTAACTGCCAGGTACGCCGTTGCTGCCGATGGCACCGATGTCGGGATGGAGCACCGAACCTCCAGCACCTTCCACCCTGACGCCGTTCCAGAGGCCGCCGTCGCACCAGCCTCGCAGGGTGCTGCCTTCCAGCACATTGAGCCGGGCGCCCCGCTGCACGATGATGCCGCAGCCGGTAGCCACTTTTACCGTACTGGCACCCACGGTGAGCGTGCGGCCGGGGGGAATGACGAGGGTATTGCCGAGATTGATGTTCTGGCTCGTCCAGGTTTCATCGGCGGTGAGGGTGAGCGTCGTTGTTCCGCATTGGCAGGGGCTGCCGATGGTCTGGCAGGCCCGGGCTTTGCAGCCATCGCCGTCCAGGATGGTCAGACAGACGGTGTAAGGGCTGGCACCTGCAAAGGTGTGCTGCGGGTTTTGCAATTCGGAAAAAGTGCCGTCGCCGAAGTCCCAGCACCAGGCGGTCACACTGCCGGGAGTCTGGTCGTAAAACTGAAAGGTATTGCCCGAAACTATTTCTGCGTTGAACTGTGGGGTCAGGCCTGAAATGCAGGGTGACAACTGAATGTCGTCAATATACCACACCACATCAGGCACACCACCGGGGCCTTTGGGTATCGGGTAAAAAAGCAATTGCTGGGCAGGGGCAGTGGCGGCAAAGGAGAACGGGGAAGAAGGCTCCACCCACGTGTTGCTGCTGAAATCGGAAATCGAACCGACCAGTATCCAGCAGGGTCGGGTGTTGGGCAAGGCCCAAGGCTGTAGTCTTCGAAATTCGTGAATCCCGAAACAAGGTAGATGTTCACATCTACGCCGGTGCCTGCCAGCAGTGAAGTCCGGTGGTGAAAGGTCAGGTTGTAATTGTAGCCTGTTACGAGATTCAGGGTTTGCACAATGCCTTCGGTTGCGCAGTTTGGTTCGTTGGTACCTCCCAAAACCTGCATTTTGGCAAACCATGTACCTGAAAATGCAGTGACTGTGGGCAACCCCGTTGGAGTAAAACTTTGGCAAAGGTCAGCGCTGCCGATACCGGCCATCCACCCGGGCACCCCGCAACCATTGGTGTTAAAAGCATAGTTATTGCAATCCGCTCCGGTGCTACATGTTCCGGTGTCCTCGAAATCTCCGTTGGTCAGTGCCTGTGGCGGGTTACAGAGTGGAGGTACTTGTGCGTTCATGTCCGGTGAGTTTACATGCAGGAGTAAGGCCATCAGCAGTAGGAATAAAACGATATGTCTGAAATCTGAAAAGCGGGGGGGGGGTAAGGTTACCCCAAAAACAGAAACTGGAAAGCGTTTTTTTCATGGTCAATGAATTTTAAAGTTTAAGGATGAAGATACAAAAGGGAAAGATGTCTATTACAAGCGCTTGAAAACAACGCCCTCAAATTGCAGTTTATAATCACACGAAGCAAGGGGCTTGGTGGTGAAATGTCCGCTATTGGGCAAAATGAAATTTCGCCTGCTCGCAAAAAAAAACTCCCGGCACCACAGCGCCAGAAGTCTTTTTTATTGCTAAAAATCTAGGATTGTCTCACTTCCTCACGATGTCGCCCCGCTTTCCATTCTTGTATTCCACGATGAAAGCGTCTTTAAAATCGGGGTTGGATTGCACGGAAGGTAAATCGCCCCTTGCATCTTCAACGGAGCTGTAACCCCCAATCATCACGCGGTAGAGACCGCGTTCTTTGAGGTATTCCGTTTCGAGGGCGCCCAAATTTTTGACGTTGGCATAGCGCGGCTGGGCTTCGTTAAACTTCGCCAGGGCGATGATTTGGATTTTATACACAACACCCGCACCGGCGGTTTTCTCTGCGGCCGCTGCCGGAGGGGTAACCTCCGGTTCAGGTTTGGCCGCCACCACTTTTTCTTCTTTCGGAGCTTCCGTTTTTTTCACCGGCTCTACGCTGAGTTTCTGCTCTTTCACTATTTTTTTCGGCTGTGGCTCAGGTTGCTCTTTCACAGCAACGGGTTCATCGCCGCCCACCTGGTCGTAAGCGTCCATGTAAATGGGCGCCCCAAAGTTGGTGTAGGTGGCGAAATCATAGGTGTCGAACTCATAAGTGCCAGCAGAAAAACCCTCCGTTAGCGCCTCGATGTAATATTTTCTGGAAGGCTCCACAGCGAAGTCGTAAGCGCCGTCAGCAGACACTATTTTCGAGATGAAGCGTTTCTGGCCTGTGCCCATAATTTCATAGAGCGCTACCTCCACATTGCCAATGGGCTGGTTGGAAGATTTGTTGAGCACTTCGCCTTTTGCCACCCATTGGCGTTCCGGGGTTTTGTAGGTAAACGCAAAAATATCTTCGTCGGTGGTGGCTATTTTCTCCATGCCGAAAGTGCGGTTCGACACGAAAAAGCCGCCTTTGCCGGTAGTGGTTTTTATGAAGAAAAAGTCATCGGCCGGAGAGTTCAGAGGGGTGCCAACATTTTCGGCCTTTTCCCAGTTGGAGCGGGCGCCTTTTATGCTGAAAATGTCAAACCCGCCCATTGAAATCTGGCCGTTCGAGGCAAAGTAAAGCTGGCCCTCCAGTTGATCATAGTACGGCGTAATTTCATCGCCAAGCGTATTGATGCGGGAGCCGGCGTTGATGGGTAAGGTGAAATCATTCGCGTTGCTTTTTATTTCACGGGTAGTGTACCAAATGTCCATTCCACCCATACCGCCACTGCGGTTGGAGGCGAAATAAATCACCTCCGTGCCACCGTCGTGCACCACGAAAGGGTGCGTGGTGGTCACATTCGGCTCGTTCACATAATCCGGCAATTTTTCCGGGGCCGTCCATGTTTTACCCACGCGGCGGGTGACGAAAATGTCGCAACGCGTGGTCAGCCCGCCCCAGTTTTCTTCCGACTGGCAGATGGTGAAATAAAAACGCTGGTTGTCGGGGGTCAGCGTGCCGTTGCAAAAATGGTCGTTTTCGATGACGGGGAAATTCTCGATGGGTTTGGACTTGCTCCACTCACCGCCCACTTTGAGGGAGCGGTAAATACCGGCCCGCTTGTCCATGGTGGACGAATAGTAGAGCGCCTCATCGCCGTACGGGAACGGGGCAAACTCCGTCTCCGGGGTATTTACGCTGGCACTCAGATGCTCCAATTCCAAGTTCGCATCATCGCCTTTCACGGCGAGCTGTGCGGCGAGTTCGCAACCACGCAGTTCGTTTTGCACGATTTGCGACACGGTTGCTTTATCTGTCCCCTTGTAATGGCCTAGAAAGTTCACCAATTCGCTGCTGGCAGCCTCGTATGCACCGGTTTGCTTGAGGCAGCGGGCATAACGCAGGCCGATGAGTGGATAGGTATCATTATCGTCTTTCACATTTTTCCAGCAATCGGCGGCGTTGAGATAATCTCTGACTGTAAAAAACGACTCGCCGGCTTTGTAAATAAATTCCTTCTTTTTGGTTTTCATTTTCCACGCCGAGCGATAGTGTTCGCCAGCGTCGGCATACTGAGAATTGGCGTACAACTCACCGGCAAGCTTCACGTGTTTTTTCCAGCTCAGGTTTTCCTGCGCCTGAAGGGTAGTGGCAAACAGAAAAGTTAGTAACAGGGATACAATGATGGGATTTTTCATGAAAATGTTGAATTGTGAATGTTGAATTAGGGGTGTTAAGAGAAAAATTCCAAACGGTTTTTTTGACGCTGAAAGACGCTGGTTCTTTATGATTTCACGCTGTTCCTGATTTTTTATTTCAGATCGGAAGAGC
>SCUG01000087.1 GCA_004297645.1 Saprospiraceae bacterium
CTCATCGCAGCGCGCTACAACACCAAGCTGGCCGAAACGGAACTGCTGCGGCTGAAAGGAGATTTGGTGAGGTAAAAACGCTGGAGCAAAAACCTGTTAGGTCTGGAAAACCTTAGAGCTTGTTTGGTTTTTGCTCAGTTAAAAACCCAATTCTTTAGCATCACTTTTCCATACTCCGTCATCACGCTTTCCGGGTGAAACTGCACGCCCCGCAAGTCGTACACTTTGTGGGAAAGGCCCATGATTTGGCCCTCGTCGTCTTCGCAGGTAAGGTCGAAGCAATCCGGGAGATTTTTTGGGGAAACGACCCATGAGTGGTAGCGCCCGGCCATGAAAGTCTGGGGCACTTCCCGAAACAACAGTTCGTCCGGTTTGCGAACGTGTACCGGCGTGGCCACGCCGTGAAAGACCTGGCCGAGGTGGTCGAGCCGGCCACCGAACACCTCTGCCATTGCTTGTAGCCCAAGGCAAACGCCAAAGATACTTTTCACCGGCGCCAGTTCCCGGATGAAGGTGCACAGGATACCAGATGCAGCGGGCAGGCCAGGCCCCGGCGAAAGCAAAATTTTGTCGTAAAGCGCAGCGGTTTCCACCGTAATTTCGTCGTTGCGAAACACGTCAGGGCGCTCGCCCGCCACCTCCTCTACGTAATGCACGAGGTTGTAGGTGAAGGAATCGTAATTGTCAAGGACGAGGATTTTCATGTGTTCGCTAATCTTTTAGGCCAAATCGTTTTTGGTCACTTCGAATTTTAGTTTTTCAAAAAAAATGTACGCACCTGTTTAGAGCTTGCTTGGGATTTAGCTTCTGACGAAAAAGAGGCGAAAGACGCCGAACACGACTAAACCGTTTAAGGAATGTGCGCAAAATAACTTGGCAAGTTTTGCAGAAGCCAATTCACCGGGTGACTCGAAGTCACCCGGTGAATTGGCCAGGTTGTTTTGCGCAAGTTCCTAAACTTTCTAAACAGCCTAAACAGCTAATGTCTATCGCCAAGAGCGTTACCATTTCCGAATCCCGTCATACGTTTTCACCCCTTCTTCCACATTTTCGATGATGGCACCTGCAATGTCCACCCTTGTGGTGGTTTCGATGCCCTCGAGACCGGGGGAGGCGTTCACTTCCATGACTAAAGGCCCTTTTAGTGAGCGCAAAATATCCACGCCGGCAATTTGCAAGCCCATGAGTTGGGCAGCTTTCAACACGATTTTCTCCTCTTCGCTGGTCAGACCGATGGGCATGGCCTTGGCGCCACGGTGCAGATTGGAGCGGAACTCACCCTCCGGGGCCTGCCGCAGCATGGAGGCCATGATTTCTTTTCCCACGACAAAGGCCCGGATGTCGGAGCCATTGGCCTCGCGGATAAACTCCTGTAAAATAACAGGGCGGTTGAGTTTGTAAAATGTTTCGGCCAAAGAGATCGCTGTAACGCGGCTTTCAGCCAAAGTAACACCCACGCCGTGGGTGCTTTCCAGCAGCTTTATCACCACGGGGGCACCGCCCAATTTGTCAATCAGGGCAGGCACGGCGTCCGGGTTTCCGGCGATGAAAGTGCGGGGCACATTCAGCCCGTTGGCGGAGAGATGCTGGAGGCATTTCAGCTTGTCGCGGGCCATGATGAGGGCTTCGGAACGTGTGGCGGTGTACACGTTCATCAGCTCGAACTGCCGGATGACGGCGGCCCCATAGCCGGTCACGGAAGCGCCGATGCGGGGAATCACGGCATCCATGCCCACCAGCCCGCTGCCGTGGTAAATTACCTGCGGCACCCCTTGCTCAATTAGTAGGTGGCAGTTCTGATGGTCTATCACCCGCACATAATGGCCCCGCCGCCTGGCAGCGCGGAAGAGGCTTTGAGTACTGTACAAACCGGCACCGCGGGAAAGTATGGCAATGTTGAGCATGTTGGACGGTTCAAGTTTCAAGTGTTCAGCAATAAAATCGGGTCACTGAACTTTGAACACCAATTTGCGCCAAAAATCGGAAATCCTTCTAACTTGCGGCAAATCAGCTAAGAAATGAGTAGGACAAACACGACTGCCCTCAAGAACGACCCGAAGACAATCAACGGCTGGGCCCTTTTCGATTGGGCCAATTCGGCTTATGCCCTCGTCATCACGGTAGCAATATTCCCCGGATATTTTCTGGCTGTCACGGACGACCATTTCACCCTCCTTGGCATTTCCATGACAGACAGCGCACTGTATGCCTTTGCCGTGTCGGCAGCCTATCTGCTCATTGCCTTAGCCTCGCCACTACTTTCAGGTATCGCCGATTACGGTGGCCGGAAGAAGTGGTTTCTCAAATTATTTACCTCTATTGGTTCGCTGGCCTGCATCTCCATGTGGTTTTTCACCGGTATGAATACCCTCCCTCTCGGCATCACCTCTTTCATTTTGGCCACCATCGGCTTTGCTGGCGGGTTGGTTTTTTACAACGCCTACCTACCCATAATTTCCACCGAAGACCAATATGACCAAGTGAGTGCCAAAGGTTTCAGTTACGGCTATATTGGCAGCGTGATTCTGCTCGTCGTCAATTTGGGCATGATTACATTTCATGAAGAACTGGGTTTCTCCGGGCAGAGCATTGCCGTCAGGCTGGCCTTTGTCATGGTGGGACTATGGTGGCTGGGCTTCGCCCAAATACCCTTTCGGCGGCTACCTGCCGATGCCTTTGTGAAATCGGAAGAGAACCTCGTGCGCAAGGGCTACCTCGAACTGAAAAAGGTGTGGCGGTCCTTGCAAAAACTGGCAATGGCCAAACGCTTCCTCGTTTCGTTTTTCTTTTACAACGCCGGGGTGCAAACCGTGCTTTTTCTCGCCAGTACTTTCGCCATCAACGAGCTGAAATTTGGAGCCACCGATCTCATCATTCTCATTCTCATCCTCCAATTGGTGGCCATTTGCGGGGCCTATCTTTTCGCAAAAGTCTCCGATTGGCGAGGCAACAAGTTTTCCATCATTGTCATGCTGTTCATCTGGATTGCCATTTGTGTCACTGCGTACCTTGTCATCACCAAATTGCAATTTTACCTCCTCGCCGGAGCGGTCGGCATGGTGATGGGCGGCATACAATCCCTATCGCGCAGCACATACTCCAAGCTCATTCCGGAGAACACTCCCGACACCACTTCGTATTTCAGCTTCTACGACGTGCTCGATAAAGTGAGTACGATGATGGGTACCTTCGGCTTCGGCATAGTGCAACTCACAGGGGGTATGCGCAGTGCCGTGCTGGCACTTACGGTGTTATTCTTAGTGGGATTGGTGGCGCTGTGGCGGGTGCGAATTGTGCGGGGGGAAGGTGCCATTTCCCAACAACCAGCGTAGCCCTTCATCTTGGGTAATTCCAGTCACTGAATTTAAAATGGATTTTCAGGCAGCGGCAATCCGCTGTGTCGCACTGCCAGAATATTCACCTTATAAGGTGCCGGTTGCGAGTCGCAACCCAATTGTTCCAATAGATGGCTGAAACATGGCAGGCATCAAGCGTATCCAGCCTGAAATACAGACAATCAAAACAGCCGCACCGCTAAAGGCATTTTCCGCTCTGCAAATCGTGGGAATCTATTTTCTCCATGAAAAAATAATCCCCCGGCCAGGTGCAAGAGTTCAAAAATGACCCTGCGTTAATGAGGCGTTAAAGCAGATAGGTGCAATAACCGCCACATTTTGCCAGCGTTTAATTTCGCAAAAAGTAAAACTTGGCGGGCGATTCATCAACCGCTGTCTCCATTTCGACAAAAACTAAAAGTCTATGAAACAGATAGCATCATTTGTTTTCGCCGGCATCGCCGGTGGCCTTATTACACTCGGAGGTACGAGGTTGTTCCAGCAAAATCAGCCCGTCGCTTCGCCTGCATACGGCGGGTTTGTCAAAAAAGTGAGCAACGTCAACGTCAATGGTGAAACGGGGTTCAGTGTGCCCTTTGACTTTACGGAAGCAGCAGCCCTTGCCACGCCGGTAGTCGTACACATCGCTGCAAAGGAGAATGAAAAACCCGGCGGCAACCAGAGGCCCCAAAACGACCCATGGTCCCAGTTTTTTGGCGGTGGGTCTTTTTTCAACAGCCCGTTTGATTACAATATGCCCAGAGAAGGCACCGGCTCGGGAGTCATTTACACCCAGGATGGCTACATCATCACCAACAATCACGTCGTGGAGTTTGCCGATGAATTGGAGGTGACAACCAACGACAAC
>SCUG01000088.1 GCA_004297645.1 Saprospiraceae bacterium
TGCGCTTTGGCTCACTTTCCTTCTGCCCACCACTGCGCGACGGGAAATGCGCAATCAAGAGGTGAAGGGTATCTTTTTTCTGAAAAACGCCCTCCACCACCAGCACGTCCCGCGTGGTATAATCGGGGAGGCCGCCTTTCAATTCATCGGGGAAATCCATCCTGATAGTGGAGGCATTCAGCACTTTGAAAAGTTTCTTTTGGTAAAGCAGCGCCACGTCAATGCCGCGGACATCGGGGGAGTCGAAATGTACGATTTTATACCGGTGTTTCTTCAGGCTGGTTTTATTTATAAAATCTGCGCAAACCCGGTGGTTTTCCACCTCGGCCAAGCCGAGAAACGCGGGGTATTGCATGCCGTCAACGACGCGGGCAAGCCGTTCGAGTTTGGTCTGGTATCTCGCTTCCGTCCATTCTTTAGCAGCAGCAGGCGTAAACTCCTCATCGCTCGTAAGCGGGTCATCCACGGTGTCGAATAGGTTTTCGACGTTGTAAAATGCAACCCGGATGTTCTCCGGCTTTGCCGGAAGATTTTGGGAATTCGAGGTTGGCGCCAAACTGGCCCAGGCGAAGAAGAGGGCAAAGGGGATGTGGGTATTTTTTTGCATGCCCAAAAGTAATTTAGACTTCGGACTAAAAGCCCCTTGTAAACTCTTTCATTGCGAAAAAAATTGAAATTACGTCCGATGCGTTAGGCACCTCGTTTTGACTTTTTTGCACTTTTGGAAAACAGCTTCCCTCACTCTAAAGCGCAACAAGCTCTAAGGTATTGGGCACTTTCAACCACGAAGGTGCAAAGAGGTTTTTATAAGATGATGGCTTAGGAATCTTTGTGTACTTGGCGGCTTGGTGGTTGGGAAGTAAATTTCGAAAGTGTTCAGTAGTTTACCTCTGGGCAACAAGCTTCTTAACAAATGCAACTCAAAAGCGGGGTTTGAGTGTCCATAGTCTAAAAAAGTAAATGACTTTTTCTTTTGAAGTCGCAATATTCCACGTGCATAAAATCAGGGATACCGCAATCGGAGCCAACATTGGGGATTGGGTGACAAAAGGCTAACATCACCAAAGGTAAGGTTTTAATACCTTTGCTCTCAATTTCAAAAACAGCCAGCTTGAACTGGCCAAACCATCATCGAAATTTTCCATCATGAAATTTTTCATCGATACTGCCAACCTCAAAGACATTGAAGAAGCCAAGGAATTGGGCATCCTCGACGGCGTCACCACCAACCCCAGCCTCATGGCCAAAGAAGGCGTGACCGGTCAGTCGAACATCGAACGCCACTATCGCATCATTGCAGAGATGGTGGAAGGCGACATCAGCGCCGAAGTGATTGCCACCGATTACCATGGCATCGTGGAGGAGGGCAAACATTTGGCCGGGCTGGCACCCAATATCGTGGTGAAAGTGCCTATGATTAAAGAGGGCGTCAAGGCCATTTCTCATCTTACCCAAATCGGCATTAAGACCAACTGCACCCTCATTTTTTCTGCCGGGCAAGCCATCCTCGCCGCAAAAGCAGGAGCCACCTACCTCTCGCCATTCATCGGCCGCATTGACGACATCAACTGGGAGGGCATGGACCTCATCGCTCAGATAGCCGCCATTTACAACACACAAGGGTACGAAACTGAAATCCTTGCCGCTTCCATCCGCTCGTCCAAACAAATCGTGGATGCAGCGCTGGCTGGAGCAAACGTGGTTACCTGCCCGCTCAAAGCCATCTACGGCCTGCTCAAACATCCACTGACCGACATCGGTCTGGCCAATTTCCTCGCTGACCACAGAAAGGCCGCCGAAGTAGCAAATGGGTAGAGATTGCAGCCGTTTTTAGAAGGTTCAGGAGGTTCAGCAGGTTTAGTTTAAACCCTCCAAACCTGCTCCTTCACTCAGTCCCTCAAGAACCAGGAAATCGCCATTAGCATAGCTTGCCCCGGCAATTCGGGGGGCGGCAAGGGACGGGCGCTGGACAATGTCTTTGTTGAACGCCCGTGGAGAAGCGTCAAATACGAGGACATTTATTTGCACGAATATGCCAACGGCTTGGAATTGTTTGACGGATTCGAAAAGTATTTCTACTGTTACAATGATGAGCGCAAACACAAAGCACTTGACTTCAAGACACCGGCAGAAACTTTTTTTTTTGGTCCAATTCTGAAACCACTAACGAACTTTTGCAAATTTGAAAATCACACTCCTTAATCCCCGCGTTCCTATTTATATTAGCCCCCAAAATCACCATTCCCATGTTTGAACTTCGCGGCAAACTCTCCCAAACTCAAAGCATCGTGCTCGGCATCGCCGGCGTCGTGCTCATCGTACTCCTATGGTGGGCGCTGGCCGAGTTATTTTCCCGGCAAATCCCCGTGGTGGACAGTTTCAACACGGAGCTGCCCTCTGCGCTGACTTCCGATTCACTCACCAATGCGGGCTTCCGTGATTCCATCCTTCGGGCCGACTCCCTCAAATTGGCGAATGCCACCGAATTCAAAAAGATTTACCCGATGGTGCCATTGCCGTTAGACGTTGTCAACAGTTACCCGGCGTTGGTGCAAAAAGATGCCTTGTTTGCCAATGCGCTGCGGTCCATCTGGCTCAACCTGCAAGGTTACTTCTGGGCCATATTCTTGTGTCTGCCGTTCGGCTTGCTCATTGGGCTGGTGCCACTGTTCCGCGGGCTGTTCAGCAAGCCTGTGGATGCCCTGCGTTATTTGCCACTCACGGCGCTCATCGGCGTGTTCATCATTTGGTTCGGCATTTACGATGAAATGAAAGTGGCGTTTTTGGCCTTCGGCATCATCGTGTTCCTGCTGCCCACTGTCATCCAGCGAGTGGACGAGGTGGAAGACGTTTACCTCGCGACGGTATTCACCCTCGGTGCCAGTAAATGGCAAACGGTAAAAACGGTCTATCTACCGGCAGTGCTGAGCCGCCTCGTCGAGGACATCCGTGTGCTGACGGCGGTATCGTGGACGTACATCATCGTGGCGGAGTACATTAACAAAGACGGCGGTGGGCTGGGCGCCCTAATTTACATAAAACGGCGCCTGCAACAGGTGCCGGATATGTTTGCCATCATCCTCGTCATTGTGCTCATTGGCTTCTTTCAGGACATGATTTTCGTGTACCTAAGCAGGCGTTTGTTCCCACATCGTTTTTACAAAACCACGATAAATGGCAACCTGGAGGTGAGGTACGGCATATTCGTGCTTTTCGGCCTGTTCGCTTTCGCCGCCTTCATGGCTATGTTTATGCCGTCTTTCGAAGGCATGGGTATTATCGCACTCATCGGAATGCTGGCATCAATGGTTTTTATCGCGTATGGC
>SCUG01000089.1 GCA_004297645.1 Saprospiraceae bacterium
CTGGGTGTCAACCTGGCCTTCGTTAGGCAGGTGAGCGGAAGCATCTACCTTTCGGCGGGCATGCAGGCCATGTTGGGCAATAAATCGGCCAATGCAGAAAAAATAATTTGGGAGGAGCAATACAACGGTGACCAGTTTGACCCTACCCTACCCTCCGGCGAAGTTTTACAGAAATCAAGCGGCAGCATTACCAGCTTGTCAGCCGGACTGAATGTGCATATTCAACCGCAGGACAGCCGCACAAAAGTGGACGCAGGGTTTGGGCTTTTTCACCTGAATGAACCTACTTTTAGTTTTTTTGACCAACCTGATGTAGCCCTCTCTAAAAAGAAGAATGGCTATTTATTAGCCAACATCCAAATTTCGAAAAAAACCGACCTAAAATTAAACGCCTTTTTTGGCCGGCAGGCCAGATTTCAGGAACTTGTTATTGGTACAGCTCTCCGGTATTATTTGCGGCAGCAAAAAAGCAGAATAATCGTCATTGAAGGAGGATTGGGTCTGCGTGTGTTTGACGCATTTATACCTGCCGCCGCCATTCAGGTGGGCAATTATGAAGCAGGACTTAGCTACGACATCAACTATTCGAGTTTCAAGTCAGCCTCGCTCAAACGCGGCGGTCCGGAGTTTTTTGTCCGGTACATTATCTGGAAGGTACTACCTCCCCCGGAATTCAAAGCATGCCCCATTTTTTGATTCGTCTTAGCCTCAATTACTGGCTTAAATTTTGTAAAACAATGAACACACAAACCTCCCATAATGATTTGATAGACAATATCCCCCCACTTCAAAAACATGAGCATACATTCGAATCGGGTGGCCTCCATTTTTGGTGAAGGGGGACGCTCCATCAGAAATATCAGTGCAAAATACTATTGGCGTGGAGGTGCCCACGGAGACCAATTTAACTGGAATAATCCATACAATTGGTTCAACCGCTCTGTACCCGGTTGGTACGACCAAGCAATCATTTCTTTCGCAAATTCCAATCATTTTTGTAATCCAATTGTCGATGAATTCATCACCGACATCAACCAACTCATCGTAGAAAAGGGATGTTCCATCCTCATTCAAAAGGAGGGCAAAATGTGCATAGATGGGTTTGGGAAAAAAGGCGTCGGCATTATCAATAACGGGGAAATCATCATTAAAGGAGAACTTACCATTCAGCGAACTATCTATACCAGTATCAGAAATGGCGGACTAGTTAGAAATCTTGGCTCACTGGCTTTGGAAAAACAAGAAAATGAAGCTATCATCCAATCAGTACCTGGAAAATTTGAAAACCTTGGTGAAGTAATTTACCTCTGATTGCTGCTTAGAAATTTCTTATTCAACAGCCGAACCCTCAATGAAGTATAATTTTTCTTGTGCCAATAAATCATTGCCCTCTAAAAATCAGCAGATTTTGATTAGCCCAGAAGAAATGTCAGAGCTTGTAAAATATACCTTGTGCTTAATGCTTCCGTTTTATACATTTGCGGCTATTTTAAGAATCAATGGGTACCGGATTGAACAATCCTGTTTTCAATAGTTTAATTGATTTGTTCTAAGCCTTCGATCTCTTGATTTTATATTAAACTAAACTTGGTTAAAATGTATTGGACGCTAGAACTTGCGTCTCATTTGGAGGACGCACCTTGGCCCGCAACTAAAGATGAGCTGATTGATTTTGCCATCCGTTCGGGCTCCCCCATGGAAGTTATTGAAAACTTACAAGACATGGAGGATGAGGGTGAAATGTACGAAGGCATCGAGGACATTTGGCCCGACTATCCGCGAAAGGACGACTTTCTCTTTAACGAAGATGAATACTGAGAAGATCTAATTTCTTGTCACCAAATAGATGCAGTTGAAATGGTTTTGCCTTGAAAGGGGCAAAACCATTTCTTATTTCGGAATTTCGCCTTTCATCTATGAATATCATGAAAAAGATAAAAAAGAGCTTCGAACTTCTGTTTATTAAGAATATCCGAAAAACGTTGTTTTCCATCACGGGCCTGTTTTTCCTGTACTGGTTTTGCCTGCCCAAGACACTGTTCAACGATTCCACCTGTATGGTATTGCTTGCCGAAGACGGCAGCCTTCTCGGAGCTCGAATTGCCGTTGATGGACAATGGCGGTTCCCGCAAGACGATTCTGTTTGTTCAAAATTCAAAACCGCCGTAGTAGAATTTGAGGATAAGCGCTTTTTTCACCATCCTGGATTCGACCCATTGGCTATTGGCCGGGCAATTTTCCATAACATAAAACAAGCAAAAGTGGTGAGCGGGGGCAGTACTCTTTCGCAACAGGTTATCCGGCTTTCACGCAAAGGACGTCGTCGTACGGTACTAGAGAAAATGATAGAATTGGTGCTGGCTACCCGATTGGAACTGCGGTACTCAAAAAATGAAATCCTGTCACTATACGCTTCCAATGCACCATTTGGTGGCAATGTCGTTGGCCTCGACGCCGCTTCGTGGCGCTATTTTGGCAAAAGTCAGCAGTTGTTGTCATGGAGTGAAGCAGCAACGCTTGCTGTACTTCCCAACAGCCCCTCACTCATTCACCCTGGCCGGAACAGAAGCAGGCTTGGTGAAAAAAGAAACAGCCTGTTGCTCAGACTCCATAAAAAAGGGTATCTCGATGAATTCTCTTACAAGATGGCAATTGAAGAGCCTCTGCCCGAAAATCCCCTTCCACTTCCGCAGTTGGCACCTCACCTTTTGAACAGAGCATATATGGAGCATTTTAAAGGCAATCGCGGGGAAATTACAAGGATTCGAACCACTATTGAGCCTATTTTGCAACAACGGATATCCACGCTGGTCGCTCTCCACAATAAATCCCTGATGGCCAATGGTATAAACAACCTTTCTGCCGTGGTGATTGAGGTGGAATCAGGCAATGTAGTAGCTTACATCGGAAATGCCCTAAATGCAGGAGAGCAGTACAGCCAAGATGTAGATATGGTGAAATCGCCGCGCAGCACTGGTAGTATGTTGAAACCGTTACTTTATGCCTCGCTGCTTGGAGAGGGGACGCTGCTTCCCAATAGCCTAATTTCAGATGTCCCCACCCAACTCAATGGGTATAGGCCAGAAAATTATCTGGAAACTTACGACGGAGTGGTACCCGCCAGCAGAGCCGTTTCCAGGTCACTAAACGTGCCATTTGTAAGAATGTTACAAATATTTGGCCTCGAAAAATTTCATAACAAATTGAAAAAACTGGGCCTTAGCACGCTGAATAAACCTGCGAGTTATTATGGCTTACCGCTCATCCTCGGTGGAGCAGATTGTACTTTGTGGGATATTTCCGGGATATATGCCTCAATGGCTCGTACGTTGAAACACTTCTACCCTAACAACGGCCTTTATAGCGCAAATGATTTTCGGCCACCAAATTATGAGTATGAGGCTGCATTATCTAAGCCATTAACACTGCCTCTTAATAAAAACACGAATTATTTGACCTTTGATGCTATCTGGTTCACTTTCAAAGCGATGACTGAATTGGAACGACCAGACACTCAAGGTGACTGGAAAAGATTTATATCCAGCAAACAGATAGCCTGGAAAACGGGAACCAGCCTTGGATTCCGTGATGCATGGGCCGTTGGCACCTCCTCATCTTACACAGTTGGAGTATGGGCCGGGAACTCTGACGGCGAGGGCAGGCCAGGACTTATTGGTATCTATGCCGCTGCACCTCTGCTTTTCCGGATTTTCGACCTGTTGCCTTCATCCAATTGGTTTCAAGAGCCATTTGACTCGGAAAGAAAAGTTATTATATGCAGACAAAGCGGGTACTTAGCCCTGGACATCTGTGAAAAAGATACGGTCTGGGCACCTGCAAATGCGTTAAAATCCAAACCATGCCCCTATCATCAAATAGTACATTTGGATAAAACTGGAAACTACCGAGTAACCGGCGAATGTGCTAGCATTTCAGAAATGAAGGAAGTTTCATGGTTTGTCTTACCGCCATTAGAGGAGATGTATTTTAAAACGAAGAACCCGGGATACAATCTTTTGCCTCCCATTTCTCCCAATTGCTCCAACGATATTCCAATGTCCAGTTCGCCCATGCAAATCATTTACCCCAAAAACCCTATCAAAATTTACGTTCCTACCGGCCTCAACGGACAGCCCGAAAGAGTTGTCTTTAAAATTGCTCACAGGTCTGCAAATGCAACTGTGTATTGGCATCTGGACCAGCAATTTGTTGGAGAAACTAAAAATTTTCACACTATGGAAATGAATCCGCCTGCCGGAAAACACACACTCACTATGGTGGATAATCAAGGAAACCGAATTCAGCAACTTATTGAAGTTCTGATTAAGAAGAACAAGCCCCATTGAATGGCAAGATATTACAAGATATTAAAGGCTTTTCAATTATAGAAGAGACGCTTAGAAAAGGGCAAAAAAATACTCCTACATCGGGGAGGCTAAGGTTGATGCAGGAGCACTAAACATACTATGAGAAAACTACACGGTGCAAATTTGAGGTAAATGGGCCTGTATTGAAAGCGGGTTTTACGCAACGACCTCTAATCGAAAGAAACGGCTATTTTGATTTAGGAAACGGTGCAATTAGGACAACCAGCATTTTCACATATCATCCAACAGCTGAGAAGCCTTCCTGGAAAAGAAATAAGAAATAGCGAAATTCTTGGCGACATTGATTCTGGCATTGAGAATTGACAAATTGCAACTCACTTCAAAAAAAAATCCTGCACCTTAGGAGGGAATTTAAGATGCAGGAAGATTAAACAAACATACTATGAGAAAACGGGGTAAATATATTTGTTTATTTATAAATATTAAAATTTTCCAAAAAGAAACTTCGCTTGTGGTACCCAATTTCGCTCTTTTGAGACATAGCCCCAAGCCTCCGGTTGGAGGGTAACTTTGATAAAGAAGAAAAACACTCTATCTGTAAAAGGTCAATGCATGAATAGCGCCTACGGAAATCATTTGAATTTTTTCGGCACCCACTACTTTGCGAGCACCATACTCATCGGCAGGCAGGTACAGCCGATGAAGTCAAATCGAGCCAAAAGGCAACCAAAGAAAAATGAACAGGCGGCCTAACGCAGGCCTTTACCCAACAATAACTTGGCTTTTCGATGAATTCCGCACTGACAGTGAGCAACCCAACCTTGTACACGCCAAGAAAGTATTATTACTGTGGTTTTTTGATTAGGGGCTTCGGACCTTTGCCACCATTTACAACAGAGTGTCAACCAAATCTTGTTCGGTTGGAACTCTATTCTTGCCTTTTACGGAGAAATCTATTTACAATGTACTTACTGATAGGAATAGAATTACAGTTTGACAACTCTGTTGACAAAGTTCGTCTCTCCCGCTTTGATATTCAGGGTGTAGACTCCTGCTGGCAAGCCGCTGATATCGAGTTGGTTATTCAAAATATTTTCGGTTTTTAGTGATTTTCCATTCAAATCCTTCAGTTGAATACTTTCTATAACTAAGCCATCGGGGTGGCTGATGATGACATACTGTCCAGCCGGATTAGGATAGACTTTAATAAAACACCGAGGCTGCTCATTTGTACCAGTTGTAAGGTCCACGACTTCGGCCTGACGATAAAGTGGTATCAGTTTTTCATTTTCACTGATAGCCTTCACATCTGTGATTTCAATGGCCATCTGCTCTTTCCCGGCGATGTTGTCGATGATACCGATGAACCGAGCCACCTCGCCAAATCCAGATACATTGTTTCCATCTGTGCGAACCAGCGCCACCTCTATGATGCCATCTGATGTCAGTGAATGGTTGAAAGTCAGCAGATTTACGCCTTGCACACCCAGCCAGCTTGGGTCGTATTGAATGTCAACAGATGCAGGGTCGATGATCAATGGGTCGAAGTGCAGCGTGAAAGCAATACCATAGGCATTTTGTACGGGCAGAGACTCTGTGCCGAGGATGATGGGAGCCGTGAATTGCATACCATTCAACAATACGTTGGCTGATGGAAGGTCCACGTAAAATGGAGCGTCTGTTTCAATGCCTCCTATCAAAATGGACGGACTGACACTATCGTGCGATTCACCATAATTCAAAAATATGGCACCCATATCTCCAGCGTTGATGATCCCATCACCGTTGCAATCTGCGTGTTTATAGTTCAAGTCGCTCAGGAAAACCTTTGCCCAATCCAAGGCTTCTAATCCCATCCATTCAATTCCCTGCACTGTACGGGGTTGGTCCTCAGTCCCGTAACCTACACCGATATGCAACAGGTCGAAATTGTTGACAAGGTTGTCAGCATTGGCATCACCGGGCCATACTAAATTGCCAATGTTGCAATCCGGCGTGACGTAAGTTGTAGTGTCGCAACAATTGGAATTGTCGTTAATGCAGATAGTCACAGTTTGAATGGAGTCGCCGTTTTCATAAATATGTGGCACCACCGTGGGAATGTTCGAGAGCGGAAAATACCCCACTAAATCACCATTGTGGAACAAATCGAAATAATTGTTCGAGGCGTTTTCAAATTCAAAATTCACCCACAGATTATAAGAGCCATCGTCGTCACAGGCACCTGGGTCGGCCACCACGTTAAACACGTTGCAGTCACCGGCCGTGCCACAATCAACCGGCCCCACGTACACATCGGCGGCACAGTCATGGAAATGAATATCTTGCACCACGAACTCGAATGGTGTACCACCATTCCCAACTAAGGCGCCTATACTGACTGGCAGGTCGTCGTAGCTAAATACGCCGTAATTAATGCCATTGCCTTTTACAATGAAATATCCTGTCGTGTTTTCGTGTGCAAAATCGAGCGACACGAAGAAAGTTCCATTTGCAAGACAGGGATGTACTTCGGCCGTGAGGTCATAAATATGACAGTCCCCGCCGCCCTGGCAATCTGGAGAATCTATCTCGATATAATCATGGCAATCGGGACTTACGACATCACTGACCACAAATTCCATTTGTTGGGCATTGCCGCCAAATGGGCCGATGGTGACGGGCAATTCATCATAATTATAAAACCCATAAACATTGCCATTGCCCTGCACCTTAAAGCCTTCTCCTCCTACGTTTTCGTATTCAAAATTCAGGGTCACATAAAACTGCCCGTCGTCTTCGCAATCAGAAAGGTCTGCCACCAAGTCGTATATGTGGCAGTCGTTGTCGCAGTAAACGGGACCCAACGTGGCGAATCCGTGGCAATCTCCCAATTCGAGGTCCTTGACCACAAACTCATAGATGGTTCCATTGCCGGCAAGCGGCCCAATGGTGTAAAATGGCTCACCGTAATCGAAAGTGCCGTAGTTGTTGCCGTTACCCACGATAGTAAATCCTGAGGAACCGGTATTTTGATGCTCGAAGGCAATATCCACCAAGAAATGCCCGTCGTTATCACAATCGTGTGCCTCGGCAGAAACCTCGTAAATGTGGCAATCATTTGCCGGGCAATCAGGCGCCTCAAAGGTTATTTCCACACAGCAGTCGGGCATGTCGTTGATGCAAATGACTAACACGGGGTTAGAGTTATCATTATCTTCGAAATGCTCAATGATGTATGGAAGGGCTGTAATGGGCGCGTGGGGGACGATGGTCTCACCCTGGTATTTTACGTTGAAAAAATTGGTGCCTGCATAAGCCACACTGAAGTTGATAGCCACACTATAGGTGCCGTCTGTATTGCATTCCAACGGGTTGGCCACGGCATCGAAAATGCTGCAATCGCCATTCTGGTCGCATTCGACGATGCCTAATTCCGTATCGGATGAGCAATCGGGATGTGCCACGTCTTTTACCACAAATTCATATTGCGTGGTGCCATTACCAGCCAATGGTCCAAGGGTGAGTGGCAGCTCGCTATATTCAAACACCCCGTAATTGATGCCGTTGCCCTGAACCTTGAAGCCATCGTTGCCAACGTTCTCAAAGTTAAAATTCAAAGTCACGTAAAACATGCCGTCTTCGCAATCGCTGGCCGCTACGCTCAAATCCCAGATATGGCAGGGCTGGCAGTCGGGTGCCTCAAATTCCGTTTCTGCACAACAGTCCGGCGTGTCGTTGATACAGACGCTAATTGCGGGCATAGGC
>SCUG01000090.1 GCA_004297645.1 Saprospiraceae bacterium
TTTTTAACTGAAAACAAAATTAGTCAAAAAAAAAAAGCCCTGTTCAGAAATAAGTATTTGACAGCTTTCCGGAAACAGCCTTTTCTTTTTTTAAGAAAAACCCTCTACATTCGCCGCTTTCTAATCAAACTAAGATGAAAGTGCCAGTTGACATTTGACAAAGACGACTGCCATCTGCTCATCGCCGGATGCCAAACATGACAGACCTCGACATCGCCCGCACCATCAAGCTCAAACACATCAACGACATGGCTGCACAGCTCGGCATTCCCGCTGACGACCTGCAACTCTACGGAAAGTACAAAGCAAAATTGCCCTTGCACTTCATCAACAACGAGAGGGTCAGGCAGGCAAAGCTCGTGCTCGTCTCCGCCCTCTCCCCCACGCCGGCCGGCGAGGGTAAAACGACCGTGAGCATCGGCCTGTCGCAGGGCCTCAACCGCATTGGCAAGAAAACCTGCGTCGTGTTGCGCGAGCCTTCGCTCGGCCCGGTGTTCGGCATAAAAGGCGGCGCCACCGGCGGCGGCTACTCGCAGGTGCTGCCGATGGAAGACATCAACCTCCATTTCACCGGCGACATTTCCGCCGTCGAAAAGGCCCACAACCTCCTCTCGGCGCTCATTGACAACAACCTCCAAAGCCGCAAACACTCGCTCCACCTCGACCCCCGCAACATCTTCTGGAAGCGGGTGATGGACATGAACGACCGCTCGCTGCGCAACATCATCGTCGGCCTGGGCGGCGGCGGTGGCGGCATTCCCCGCGAGTCGGGCTTCGACATTGCCGTGGCCTCGGAGGTCATGGCCATCCTCTGCCTGTCCAACGATTTGAGCGACCTCAAAGAGCGCCTCGGCAAAATCTTCATCGGCTTCACCCTGGACTGGCAGCCCGTGTTCGCCCGCGACCTCAAAGCGCAGGGAGCCATGGCGGCGCTGCTCAAAGACGCCATCCTGCCCAATTTGGTGCAGACGCTCGAAGGCTACCCGGCCCTCATCCACGGCGGGCCTTTTGCCAACATCGCACAGGGTACCAATACCGTCATTGCCACCAAAACCGCGCTGTCTTTAGCAGATTACGTGGTCACAGAGGCGGGCTTCGGCTCCGACCTCGGCGCCGAAAAATTTATGGACATCAAATGCCAGAGCGCCGGGCTGGCGCCCAATGCCATCGTGCTCGTCGCCACCATCCGGGCGCTGAAATACCACGGGGGCCTCGACTTAAAATCACTGACCCCACCCAATCCCGATGCCGTGCGCAAGGGCCTGGCCAACTTGGAAAAGCACCTCGAAAACTCCCGGCTCTTCGGCATCCCGGCGGTGGTGGCCATCAACCGTTTCACCACCGACACGGACGAGGAGATTGCCATCGTCAAAAAACGCTGCGCGGAGATGGGCTTCCAGGCCGTCGTCGCCGAAGTGTGGGCAAAAGGCGGCGCGGGCGCAGAAGACCTTGCACATGCCGTCACCAATGCCGTTGATAGCTCCACCGGGCAGTTCAAGCCGCTCTACGATTGGAGTTGGCCGATGGAGAAAAAAATCGAAACCATCGCCACCCAGATCTACGGCGCAGACGGCGTGGAATACTCGGCCCAAGCCAAAACCCACCTCAAACGCATCACCAAACTCGGCCTCGACGGCGCTGCCGTTTGCATCGCCAAAACGCAAAAATCGCTCTCCGACGACCCATCAAAAATTGGCCGCCCGACGGGTTTCACCATCACCGTCCGGGAAATCGAAATCGCCGCCGGGGCGGGCTTCGTCGTGCCCATCACCGGCGAAATCATGCGCATGCCCGGCCTGCCCGACACGCCCGCTGCCGAGAGCATAGACATTGACGCGGAGGGGAATATTTCGGGGCTGTTTTAGTTTCAAAAACTTCTTTCCTTTTTTCCGGTTATTTTTGTTCGAACTTTACTTTAAAAATAAGTGGTCATGCTAACACGCGAAACGGTTCTCGAACAGATTAAAGCGATGCCGGAGACTTTCTCCATTGATGAATTGATGGAGAAACTGCTCTTTATCTACAACGTTGAAACAGGATTGGAGCAATCGAAAAAGAACCAGGTTACCCCGCACAAAGAAATCAAAGAGAAATACAAAAAATGGCTGCAATAACCTGGACCGGCAAAGCGGAAGAAGACCTTGAACGCATCCTCCATTATTGGTCTGCTTTTTCAGAAAACAGCGCCCGGCTTCAACTCAAGCGTATCTTTGAAAAAATTCACGTCATTGAAACTTTTCCACGAAGCGGGCGGGTCGTCCCGGAATTCGGGCATCCTGAAATCCGGGAACTTATCGTGGGAAATTTCCGAATTGTTTATTGCATCGTCAACGATACCAGGATTGACATTCTGACTGTCCATCACGCTTCCCACCCGTTGGGTGTCAATGATTTTTCATTGCAATAATGTACCCGTTCAAAAAATAATGGTAACGCTTCGAGCGGCAGGGTTTTGAACCCTGCGATTCCGGTTCGGAAATGC
>SCUG01000091.1 GCA_004297645.1 Saprospiraceae bacterium
GTCCACGTAGGTGGACTTCAATTTTGACAAACCCCGGTGCTGCATGATGTCGGCGACGAAGGGATATTCTGCGGCAAGCTCGGTCAGTTTTGCCTCGTCGGTGGAGTATTTGCCGGTTTTGGTTTTGCCCCAGCGGTAGGGGATTTTCATCCTGCCGAAAAGCACGTCGCCGACCTGGCTGGGCGAGGCGATGTTGAACCGGACGCCTGCATCGCGCTGGATTTTTTGATCTAAATCCGCAATCTCTTTTTCCAGCTCAACGGAGTATTTTCTTAAAAAATCGCCGTCGAGATTGATGCCCTCGTACTCCATGTCCACCAGCACTTTCGTGAGCGGCTCCTCCATCGTTTCGTAGAGTTCCAGCAGGCCCTCCTCTTTTAGTTTTGGGGCAAAATAATGGCGGAGTTGGAGGGTGATGTCGGCGTCTTCGGCGGCGTATTCGGCGACTCGCTCAACGGGGATGTCGCGCATGTTGAGTTGGTTGATGCCCTTTTTGCCAATCAGCGTTTCGATGGGCACGGGTTGGTAATTCAGGTAGGTTTCGGCCAGGTAGTCCATGCCGTGGCGGAGTTCCGGCTCGATGAGGTAGTGCGCCACCATCGTGTCGAACCAAGTGCCTTTGACCTCCACGCCGTACCATTTCAGCAGGATGGCGTCGTACTTGATGTTCTGGCCTGTCTTCCCGGTTTTCTCATTTTCAAAAATACTTTTGAACTCGTGGACGATGCGGCGGGCCTCGCCCTGGTCAGCGGGCACCGGCACGTACCAGGCCTCGCCGGGCGCAACGGCGAAAGACATGCCGACCAATTCGGCGACGTTGGCGTCAATGCCGGTGGTTTCCGTGTCGAAGCAGATGCTGCTGTGCTTTGAAAGCTGCCGGATGAGTTCGGCCCGCTTTTCAGCCGTGTCGGTCAGGTGGTATTGGTGCGGCGTGTTGGCGATGTTTTTTTCAGCCATAGAATGTGCCGGGATGGGCGGCGCTGCCTGGCGGAAGGGGGCGGCCGGCTCCTCTTCGCCAAACAAATTGCCCTGCGTGCCGCTGCCTTTGGCTGTCTTAATATTCGTTGACTCCCCCTTCTTGGGAGGGGGTTGGGGGGAGGTTTCGCCCAAAATCTGCGCTGCCAGCGTTCTGAATTCCAATTCTTTAAAAATCTCCGCCAGTTGGTCGCGGTCGAAGGGGTCGAGGTTGAAATCTTTCTCGTCGAACTCGACGGGGGCATCGGTGTCAATGCGGGCGAGTTTTTTGGAGAGCAGCGCCTGGTCTGCGAATTCCCGCACCTTGTCCTGGTTTTTGCCTTTCACTTTGTCCACGTTGGCGATGAGGTTTTCGACCGAGCCGAACTCTTTGAGCAGGGTGGCCGCCGTTTTCGGCCCCACGCCGGGGATGCCGGGGATGTTGTCCACCGCATCGCCTTGCAGGCCGAGGAGGTCCACCACCTGGTCCACATGTTCGATGTCCCAGTTTTCGCAGACTTCCTTTTCGCCCCAAATCTCGACCTCGTTGCCCTGCCTGCCGGGTTTGTACATAAAAATGTTGGGGCTGACGAGTTGGCCGTAGTCTTTATCAGGCGTCACCATGAAAACTTTGTAGCCCTGTTTTTCGGCCTTTTTGGCCACGGTGCCGATGACGTCGTCGGCTTCGTAGCGCTCGAGCGTGAGGATGGGGATTTTCCAGGCTTTGAGGATTTTCTGGATCCAGGGCAGGGCGAAGGAGATGTCCTCCGGCTGGGCGTCGCGGTTGGCTTTGTACGCCGGGTACCAGTCGTCGCGGAAGGTGCCGCCGGGCAGGTCGAACGACACGGCGAGGTGGGTCGGCTTTTGGTTTTTAATTAAATCCACCAGCGTGCGCACGAAACCGGTGATGGCGCTGGTGTTCCAGCCCTTGGAGTTGATGAGCGGCCGGGCGATGAAGGCGTAATGGGCACGATAGACAAGGGCGTGACCGTCGAGGAGGAAGAGGCGTTTATCTGCTGACATGACAGGGTGATTTTATACTTCGCTCCAATAGATTTTGTGCAAAGGGGGCTTGGGGGTGAAACGCCCCTAAAGGCTCTCTTCCCCGACGAGCCGCCGAAGGCGGCGAGGAGGGGTAAAGTCCAATTTGCACAAAACCTATTGGCGCTGAGTATAGAAGGGTGGCAAGATAGGGAAAAGTAGGGGAG
>SCUG01000092.1 GCA_004297645.1 Saprospiraceae bacterium
TCTCCACCAGATTCTCCTGCCCGCTGAACTCTTTCATGAGTTGTGGCCTCAAAGCGCGCTCCACCAATTTTTCTTCATTAGTGAAATCTTGCCCGCTGGCGTCTAAGTTTGGATTCTGCATAAAATGGATTCATGTTTTCATTGTCTCCCGGTCAATGAAACAATGAAACAGGGAAACAGTGAATCAATCCCACACCCCTTCGCCTTGCCAGATTATTTTTCCTTTGCCAAAGGTGTCTATGTAAACTTTGTGGCAGGTGTCATGGGCGTCTCCGTGCGATTGACAAATGAGGTTGCCGTGGCAATCGTACAAAAAAGAATCGGGTATGGCGTAAAAAAGGTAGGCCCATTCATGGCCGTTGTGGTATTTCAGAATCTGGGTCGGGTTGTGGCGGTCGAAGGCCTTGTTCATCCACGCCACCTCGAAGGGGTTCATGGTGTCTTCACAGGCGTTCGTAAATTCTGATGTTTCGTGGATGCAGGTAATTTCCACCATTTGCGTTTCCGCCATGCAGATACTCATGACATCGGTCAACACGGTATAGGAGAAGGTAATTTTCTGGCCATCTTTCAGCCGGAATCCCCCGGTGATTTTCACGGGGTTCAGTTTGTCTCCATTTTGTAGTTCAATGAGAAACCTGCAACCATCGAGGTCCGAATAATCGCGGACGGTTCCCAGCGTGTCGCAGTTGACGGCTGCGTTTTTTGGACAATGGCAACCTGAAAAAAGAAAAATAGCGGCGAAAAAGATGACAAATCGCATGTTTGTAGTTGTTGAATTTTAAAACCTTCCGTTACCTGAACAAGCGGGCTATACTTACCTTTGCGCCGCTTTTTCAGCGTTGTTCGCTGTACGCAGTTCGCCGCCGGTGAAACCTACCCCTTAGCATGGCCTGGCGCCCAGGATAACGAACAACCATCAACCATCAACTAACAACGAAATGACAGGAACAAAGGTAAAGATTGTAAAAGGAAAATTAAAAGTACCCAATGACCCCATCATCCCTTTCATCGAAGGTGATGGCATAGGCCCTGACATTTGGGCTGCTGCCGTTCGGGTGATAGACGCCGCCGTAAATAAAGCCTATAATGGCAAGAAAAAAATTATCTGGAAAGAAGTTTATGCCGGAGATAAAGCCTTCAAAAAGACAGGTAGCTGGCTGCCACAGGAAACTGTTGATACCATCAGCGAATATTTAGTGGCCATCAAAGGCCCACTAACCACGCCCATCGGCGGCGGTATCCGTTCGCTCAACGTAGCCCTGCGCCAGCAACTCGACCTTTACGCCTGCGTGCGCCCGGTGCAATATTTCAGGGGCGTTCCCTCGCCGGTAAAACAGCCGCAGCTCGTGAACATGGTCATCTTCCGTGAAAATACCGAAGACATCTACGCCGGCATCGAGTACTTGAATGGCACCCCGGAATGCACTAAAATAGTCAACTTCCTGACCCAGGAGATGGGCGTGAAAAATATGCGCTTCCCGGAAACCTCCTCCATCGGTATCAAGCCGGTGTCGAAACAGGGTACCGAGCGCCTCATGCGTGCCACCATAGAATATGCTTTAGCCAACAAGCTGCCTTCCGTGACCATCGTACATAAAGGCAACATCATGAAATTTACCGAAGGTAAATTCAAAGACTGGAGCTACCAACTCGCCGAGCGCGAATACGGCGGTAAGGTGTGGACCTGGGCACAGTACGACCGCCTCAAGGCCGAAAAGGGCGAAGCTGCCGCCAACACCGCCCAAAAAGCGGCCCTTGCCAATGGCGCCCTCCTCGTGAAAGACTTCATCGCCGACGCCTTCCTGCAACAAATCCTGCTCCGCCCGGCAGAGTATTCCGTCATCGCCACGCTCAACCTCAACGGCGACTACATCTCCGACGCTCTCGCTGCTCAGGTCGGTGGCATCGGCATCGCCCCCGGTGCCAATATCAACTACGTCAGCGGCCACGCCATCTTCGAAGCTACCCATGGGACCGCTCCGAAATACGCAGGTATGGACAAGGTGAACCCAAGCTCGGTCATCCTCTCAGCCGAGATGATGTTCCGCTACTTAGGCTGGCCCAAAGCTGCCAACCTGATTTTGAAGGCGATGAAAAAATCCATTAAAAACAAACGGGTCACCTATGATTTCGAGCGCCAGATGAAAGGTGCCACCCTGCTAAAATGCTCGGAGTTCGGCGACGAGATGATCGCGAACATGTGATTATACCTGAAAATATTTGATAAGCAAGGGCGGCCAGGATGGGCCGCCTTTTTTGTTTAGAGCTTGTTGGGATTTTGGGGTTCGACGAAAAAAGTGTCAATTTTTTGATAAGACAACCTGCCCCAGCTTAACGTCGGGAAAGCGGAAAAATGGGAGCATAGCCGTAGCTATACTGTCGAGCGTTAGGTTTTGTCCATCCCGGGTATTTGGCGCTGGCTTCGCTGGCTTAGGGGTTTGGGGGCGAAGCCCCCAATATCCCCTCCCCCCGGCACCGCCGGAGGCGGCGC
>SCUG01000093.1 GCA_004297645.1 Saprospiraceae bacterium
CTGAAATGCCCAATGCTGTGGCAATTTGCGGGTGGGTGTACCCCTCCAGAACGTAAAGATTGAGCACGGTGCGGAAGCCCGGCGGCAACTTTTGCATTAGCTTTATCAAGCTTTTGGCGGGCGGGCCTTCCTCAAAAGCCGGTGCTTCGTCTTCTATTTTCCAGGCCACCTGGTCCAAATCCGCTGTGCCGGGGGCGTCCATTTTGCGGCGCAGGGCAAGCAGCGCCACATTGAGGATGACCTTCCTGACCCACCCCTCCAGGCTGCCCAGTCCTTTGTACTGATGCAGGTCGCGGAACACCTTGACAAAGCCTTCCTGCAACACATCCTCTGCATCCTCCCGGCTGCCGGCATACCGCAGGCACAGCACGAACATCTTGTCTTTGAAATGTTCATAAAACTGCTTTTGGGCAAAGCGGTCGCCTTTTTTGCAGGCCTGTAAAATGTCTGGCAGCGGTTTCGTCATGGCAGGTATCGCCTCAAGGCTGTTTTAGCAGGTATGCCCGCGGGGCAAAGGGTTGCATGGCGGGTAAAATATTTTTAGAAAAGTAGGGCGCCCGGCGGGCAATGCCGGTGATAATTGTCACGAGCGGAGGCATGAAACTCGCAACAACAGGGGCAGCCTTCTTGATGCCACGATATTGGAAGTTCAATTTTTTTCACCTTTTAAACCCCGCCATTTTTCATAAGTCATAAGCCCCGAATTCCGATAAGAAACCCTCGCATGCAGCGCCCTCCAAAAGATTTTGACAACATTATGAAATCGAAGGCCGGGAGAAACTCTAATGGTGCGATTTTGAGGATACCGGGAAAATTTTAATTTCGTTTTCGCTTAGCCCAAGTTCTCAAATTACATTCGTTCACTTTAAAACTTTACAATCATGCAAAATTTCTGGAAGCTCAGTTTTATGAGCGCTTTAGCCACCCTGTTTTTCACTTTTTCTCTGGCTGCGCAAGAGGCGGAACCCGCCGACAGTACTGGCCTGCCGGGTGACCATTTCAGTCTCGAAGGTGCTATCGAGTTGTTCAAAAACGCCGCCTCTCTTGAAGAATTTGAAAAACTACTGAACGCCGAAGAAAGCAATGTCAACAACCTCGACCTCAATGAAGACGGGGATATTGACTACATCCGCGTCGTGGACAACATGGACAACGACGTGCATGCCATCGTCCTTCAGGTGCCCGTCAGCGAGACTGAATCGCAAGACATCGCCGTCATTGAAATTGAGAAAACCGGAAAAGAAGAGGCCATCCTGCAAATTATCGGCGACGAAGACATCTTCGGTGAGCAGACCATCGCCGAGCCATTCGACGAGGAGGCCCAGGACAATGGCAAGAATGGGCCATCGGTGGACATCGTCTTTACCCGCATCGTCGTCAACGTCTGGTTGTGGCGGCCGGTACGTTTCATTTATGCCCCTGCCTATGTCGTTTGGGTATCGCCGTTCAGGTGGCATCATTACCCCCTGTGGTGGAGGCCCTGGCACCCGCGTCCCTGGCGGGCCTTTTATGCGGGGGTACGGCCCTACCATCGCCACTGCCACGTAGTGGCCACCCACCGGGTCGTGCATGCGCACAAGGTTTATGCCCCGCGGCGCACACATTCAACAGTGGTGCACACCCGCACCACGACCACCGTGGCCGCAAGAGGTGTACATGGCCGCAAGGCAGGCGTGAGTAAAACCACAACCACCACTACCGTAAAAGGTAAAAATGGAAGCATAACAAAAAAGAAAACCACTACCAAAGCAGGCGTGAAAGGCCGCAACGGCAATGCAGCAGGTGGTAAGAAAACAACCGAAGTCACGAAAAAGCGCAGAAAAGGTTAACGCGCTGAAACACAAAAAATCCCGGATGCTCTGCGTGAGCCATCCGGGATTTTTTTTTGGCCGTGGCACCCAGCCGGGGTCAGAACTTCCAAGGTCAGCCGCCGAATCACCCATTTGAGCAGAGGCTTTACCTGGAAAGGCGGGAGGGTAATACCGCCGAAGATAGTGGCGTGCCGGTAAAGGCAATCCTTCCCTTGGTGACCAAAATCACCTTTGCTAAACCACCTGCCGGTTAGATTTGCCAGCGTGAAAAACAAAATCATCAAACTGATTCTGATTTGCACCATCTGCATAGCTCTCATCACAGGTGCCGTGTTGTTGGTGCAAAGCATCCTCGCCTAAAAAAAACTTTCTGTCATGAAAAAGAACATGGGTTCCACCGACCGGATTATCCGGATCTTCGCCGCCATCGTCATCGCTGCATTGTATTTCACCCACACCATTACCGGCATCCTTGGCATCGTGCTATTGGTACTGGGCGCGGTATTTCTATTGACGAGTTTTGTGAGTTTCTGCCCGCTTTACGTGCCGTTTGGCATCAAGACGTGCAAGAGTAAAAGCTGAGTCTTGGCTTTTATTCCGGCGTGCGGCGAGCGGTTCATGTTAATGGGCCGCTCGCCGTCGTTATGGTCGCTTGATGGCCGGTATGTACAGCGGAAGGGCGGGTTTGAAGAAGTGGCATGCGGGGGTACAGTGAAATGCTTTTAGCAAGCCGGTTGGATATGCACAAGCCTCCCTGCCACATTGAGTTTAGCAACGTGCGCAAAATAAGATGTGTGTTTTTTCGGCGGCGAAGCCGCCGAAAAAACACACCCTTGTTCTTATTTCGAACACGTTACTTATTAACTGACACGCACCTGCGCCAGCGGGGCAACAAGTGCGCAATGTCAGTTATTAATCAAAGCAACTACCATGAGGGCATGAAATGAAAAACAACAGAAGAAATAGTAGAATGAATGCGCCAATACTACCAGTCAAGACAACTACCGATTTAGCCAAACTACTGTGTGCATCTTTTTTCATTCCAATAATTCCAAAAACTAAGCTAAAGAGCCAGGAAAAGAATACTACCCAACCAGCAATAGCGCCAGAAGCAAACAACAAGAAGCCCAACCCCAAAAGCAATAGCAACGAGGCAATCAGGCCAAAAGATATTTTGAAGCCGGGCTTAGGGTTTTGAAGTTTTTTACTGAATTTATTTCCCAGGAATCGAGAAGTCAGCCTTTTTAAAAACCCTGTTTTTCTTATTGTTTTTCCTTTTTGGTTTATCCCGGAGTGGTATGTTATGTTTATTACTTCCGGCTCTGCTATCCGGGATGCCGCCTTTGTCGCCAGGCAGTGAAATGCGCATAAGAGAATGATAAGTGAAAGGAGTTTTTTCATTAAAATCGGATTTCTTGAAAGCAAGAAAGTAAGTTTTATCCCGAAATGAAATAAAAGTTGAGTATTTCAAAAATAGGCTTCCTAAGCTTCGTTTTCAGCCAGCCATTTTCATAGCATCCGGGTGCTGAATCGTCACTGATTCTTCAAAATCAACTCCGTCAAATCGTACACCTTCACCTCGTCCTGTTTGTCTTTGGCCTTCACGCCGTCTTCCAGCATGGTCAGGCAGAAGGGGCAGTTCACGGCCACGATTTCAGCGCCGGTGGCAAGGGCTTCTTCCGTGCGCTCTAAGTTGATGCGCTTGCCGCCGGGTTCGTCCTCCTTCCACATCTGCGCCCCGCCGGCGCCGCAACACAGGCCGTTGGAGCGGCAGCGTTTCATCTCAACGAGGTTGGCGTCAAGGGAGGAGAGGAGGGAGCGCGGGGCCTCGTACACGCCGTTGGCGCGGCCGAGGTAGCAGGAGTCGTGGTAGGTGATTTTTTTGCCTTTGAAATTGCCGCCTTCGATTTTCAGGCGGCCTTCGGCCAACAGGCTTTGGAGAAACTGCGTGTGGTGCATCACCTCGTAATTGCCGCCCAAAACGGGGTACTCATTTTTTAAGACATTGAAACAATGCGGGCAGGTGGTCACGATTTTCTTCACCTGGTACATATTCAGCACCGCTACATTTTGTTGCGCCAGCATCTGGAACAGAAACTCATTGCCGGCACGCCGGGCCGGGTCGCCGGTGCAGCTCTCCTCTTGGCCGAGGATGGCGAAACCGATGCCGGCCTTTTGCAAAATTTTGCAAAAGGCGACAGTCACTTTCTGCGCCCGGTCGTCGTAGCTGCCGGCGCAGCCAACCCAAAAAAGGACTTCCGGTTGGCGGCCTTCCGCCGCAAGTTCTGACATGGTGGGGATGTGGGTCATTTTTGTATTTATTTTTTAGTCTCCGATTTGTAGTCCGCAGTCTTCAGTCCACAGTCTTCAGTCTTCAGTCCACAGTCTTCAGAATGTGCGTCAGGAGTTGAGTATTATAAAAGACTGCGGACTGAAGACTACAGACTGAAGACTACAGACTGAAGACTGCGGACTGAAGACTGCGGACTGAAGACTTTCTACCCCCCCTCCCGCTTCCACGCGTCGCGCTCGACGGACATGGCCCAGGCGGACTGGCTGTTTTCCATGCTGTTGAACAGGGGCAGCCAGCCAGAAGGGCCTGCCGATTCCATCAGTATCTCGTACCTGCGAAGTTGCAGGATGATGTCGAGCGGGTTGATGAGCACGGGGCAGGCTTCCACGCAGGCATTGCAGGTAGTGCAGGCGTGTATTTCCTCCCGGCTGATGCGGTCGAACAGCGACTTTTCGTCGTGGTAGCCGAGGCGGTTGAGCATGGGGGTTCCGGCATTTTCGGGGAAATATTTCGGGTCTTTCGAGTCGAGGTTTTTCCCGATTTCTTCGGCGCGGTCGCGCACGTCCATCATGATTTTGCGGGGAGAGAGTTTTTTACCGGTGAGATTGGCCGGGCATTCCGAGGTGCAGCGGCCGCACTCTGTGCAGGTGTAAGCGTCGAGGATGTTTTTCCAACTCAGGCTGAACACGTCGTTTGCGCCGAAGGCGAGCACCGTCTCCGCTGCCGGTTCCTGCGGGGCGGCCTCAGGATTTAGCATGCTGGCCACCTCCCGCTGAATATCGGGCATGTTGCTCACCTGGCCTTTCGGCGTCAGCCGGGCGTACCAGGTGTTCGGGAATGCCAGCAGCAGGTGCAGGTGTTTGGAGATGGGCAGATAGTTCAGAAAACCGAACACCACGAGGATGTGAAGCCACCAGCCAAACCTTTCGAGGATGGCGAGGCTGCCCTCGCTCATGCCGCCGAACATTGCCGGACCCAGCCAGCCACTCACGGCGAAAAAGCCGGTGGGGTGGTAATGTTCCGCCCCCATGCTCTGCAACACAGTGCCGGCACTGTTCATGCTGAAGATGCCAACGAGCAGCAGTATTTCGCCCAGGAGAATCAGGTTGCCATCGCGAAAAGGCCAGCCTTTCATTTCGGGCTTATGGAAGCGGGGCACTTTGAGCAGGTTGCGCCGGGCGAGGAAAACGAAAGTGGCCACGAAGGCCAGCATTGAGAGCACTTCGATGAAGCTGATGACAAAGGTGTAAAACCCGCCGAGCGGGGCTGCAAAAGCGCGGTGGCTGCCGCTGAATCCATCTGCGAAGATTTCAATCAGCTCGATTTGCGTCAGCAAAAAAGCTACGTAGATGAACAGATGGAAAGTGGCGGGTATCCATCGTTTGAACATCTTTTGCTGGCCGAAGGCGATGAGCAAAACGTTGCGCCATCGCGCGGCGGCGTTGCCCCCGATGGCTTCGTCTTTGCCGAGCAAAATATTGCGGCGCACCCGGCTGTATTGCCGCCAGGCAAAGCCGAAGGCAACGATGCTGACGATGGCAAAAAGAATGGGCTGAAGCATTTGCAAAGTGAAATTTGAGGATACTGACTGAGGGCGGCTAAATTAGTAATAACTGCGTTACTTTGCCCAACATCAGCTTACAGAAAATGAAGCTCGCGTTAGCCAGTCATCTACACGACCATACCTACCCGCCATACTTGCTGCGCCATCCGCAATGGGTGCGGCTGCTCCATGCCTGGAACTGCCTCGTGTTGCAACGAAATTGGGCCACGCGCCAGTGGCTGTGCCGCTTGCTGCCCCCATTGCCTCCCGGCAGCCTCGTCGTGGATGCGGGCTGCGGCGACGGGCTGCACCTCTTCGGCCCGGCCCGGCGGTTTCCCCACCTCCGCTTTTTGGGGGTGGATAAAAATGAGGGGAACATCGCTTTTTGCAGAAAATACGCCGCAGGGATGGCCGCCCCCACAAACCACCTCCACCTTCTCCACCAAAACCTGGAAGATTTGGACCTAAAAAACTCGGCGGGCCTGCTCCTTTGCATTGGCACCCTGCAATACGTTGCCGGAGATGTGCAGGTGTTGAAAAACTTCGAACGGGCGCTGATGCCGGAGGGCCGCCTTCTGCTCTACGTGCCCATCAACGGGTGGGGTGTGCTGCCGCTTTACCGCCAGGTTTTCAATAAAATGAACCAATACGAAAAGAGCCAGCACCGGCAGCGGGTGTACACCCCGGCGGAGATTTTTTTGAAACTTGAAATGGCCGGCCTTGCTGTGCGGGAAACGCAGTTGACCTATGGTACACCCGGCATTCTTGGCCACGAAATTTACTCCCTGCTGCTCATGGGCGTGGCCAACGCCGGGCGCTGGGGCTGGGCGTTCGGGCTGCTGATGGTGCCGGCTTTGCCGGTCATTTTGCTGCTAAAAGGCGTGGATTATTTTTTACCTAAAAAAAATGGGAACGGCTGCCTCGTTGTGGCTGAGAAAACCGGAGCGTTCGTCGAAAACAATAAGTGAGCAAGCAGCGCTTCATTACTTTTGACACCTCATCAACAACCAAAATTCTCTACCATGATTTTGAAACGGTTATTCCTCGCATTTTTCATCCTCCTCTTTATGCTCCCTCAAATCAACTTTGCTCAAACCAGTGGCATCACCGGAGACTGGTACGGCACCCTCGACGTGCAGGGCGTCATGCAACTCCGCATCGTCTTTCACATCGCTGAAAAAAACGGCCAGCTCACCTCCACCCTCGACAGCCCTGACCAAAGCGCCAACAGTCTGCCGGTGGCAGAAACCAAATTCGAGGCCCCGGAACTCACCCTGTCCATGCCCATGCTGCAAGCCATATACAAAGGCACCGTGAACGGCGATTTTACCGAACTCACCGGCACCTTCAGTCAAGGCGGGATGGACATGCCGCTTACGATGGGCAGGGAAGCCATCGGGAAAGCAGAAGTCAACCGCCCGCAGGAGCCTAAACCGCCTTTCCCGTATTACGAGGAGGAGGTGACTTTTGAAAATGCCAACGCCGGCCTCACCCTCGCCGGCACGCTGACGCTGCCGCAAAAAGAGGGGCAGTTTCCAGTGGTAGTGCTCGTCAGCGGCTCCGGGCCGCAAAACCGCAATGAAGAATTATTCGGACACAAACCCTTTTTGGTGTTGGCGGACTATCTGGTGCGGCAGGGCATCGGCGTGTTGCGCTTCGACGACCGCGGCGTGGGCCAGTCCACCGGCGATTTTGGCGCAGCCACGAGTGAAGATTTTGTCACCGATGCACTGGCCGCCGTTGGGTACCTCAAAACCCGGCCCGAAGTAAACCCCCGCCAAATCGGCATCACCGGCCACAGCGAAGGAGGCCTCATTGCCCCCATGGCCGCCGCCCAATCGGATGATGTGGCCTTTATCGTGCTGCTGGCAGGCCCCGGTGTGGTGGGCAAAGATTTGTTGCTCAAACAAATCAGCCTCATTGCGCTGGCCAACGGCGAGAACGAGGATGCCGTGGAAAAACAGGCCACCTATAGCAGCGAAATTTTTGACATCATTTGCCTGATTTCAGACACCAGCGACATGCGCACCATTCTGATGGAGGTGATGAAACGGCAGTTTAGCGAGCTGCCAGAGGAAGACAAAAAGGCCATCGGCGACGCGGACGGGTACATAAAAAACCAATTGGCAAAAATCATGACACCATGGTTTCGGTTTTTTCTCTGTTATGACCCCGCCCCGGCGCTCGAACAAGTGACCTGCCCCGTGCTGGCACTCAATGGTGAAAAGGACTTGCAGGTGGACCCCGCACAAAACCTCGGCGGCATAGAAGCGGCACTGAAAAAAGCCGGAAATTCCAATTTTAAAGTGAAAAAATTGGAAGGCCTCAACCACCTCTTCCAAACCTGCGAGGCAGGCACCCCTTCGGAGTATGGCCAAATTGAAGAGACCTTTTCGCCGGTGGCATTGAAAGAAGTGTCGGATTGGATCCTTTCCATTTTGAAGTAGCACCCCCGGCGTTCAATTGTTCGGGATTCACTACATTGCGCATTTGAACCTTGAACCATTGAACCTCCACCATGAAGTACCTGAACCTCTTCCTCTCCGCCGTTTTCCTCCTTTTCGCCGTTGTTCAATACAACGACCCCGACCCGGTTCACTGGATGGCCTTGTACCTTTACACGGCAGGCGTTTACGGATTTGCCGCCTTCGGCAAATACAACCGCATCGTGCTGTGGGCCGGGCTGGCCGTCATTTCTGCCTGGGTAGCGCTCACCGTCCACGATTTTTTCGACTGGATAAAATTGGGCGAACCTAATATCGCCGGGCAGATGAAGGCCACCGAGCCTTACATTGAATTGACGCGGGAATTCTTCGGCGTGCTCATGTGCTGGGCAACGGTGGTGTGGCAGTTGTGGCGCGTTAGGAAAAGGTAAATGATTTGAAGGAATTCTCATCTTTGCGTTACAATTTCAAAAGCAACAAATGATACTGCGCACCCACAATCTCATCAAACGCTATGGCGACCGCACGGTGGTCAAAGATGTTTCCCTCGAAGTAAATCAGGGAGAAATCGTCGGCCTGCTCGGCCCCAATGGTGCCGGCAAAACGACGACATTTTACATGGTGGTGGGCTTCATACAGCCCAATGGCGGGAGGGTTTTTTTGGAAAATGAAGACATCACTCAACTGCCCATGTACCGGCGCGCCCGCCGCGGAATCGGCTACCTGCCGCAAGAGCCATCGGTGTTCCGCAAGCTGAGCGTAGAAGACAATATCGCCGCCGTGCTGGAAATGATTCCCGGCCTGCCAAAGGAGACCCAACAGGAGCGGCTCGAATCACTGCTCGGAGAATTTGGCCTTTACACCGTGCGCAAAAGCAAGGGCGACACCCTCTCCGGCGGGGAGCGGCGGCGCACCGAAATCGCCCGCGCATTAGCCACCAGCCCGCGTTTTATTTTACTCGATGAACCCTTCGCCGGCATTGACCCCATCGCCGTGGAAGACATTCAGACCATCGTGGCAAGGCTCAAAACCAAAAACATCGGCATCCTCATCACCGACCACAATGTGCAGGAAACGCTCTCCATCACCGACCGGGCTTACCTGATGTACGATGGAGCGATACTCAAAGCTGGCACTGCCGAAGAACTCGCTGCCGATGAGCAGGTGCGGCGGCTATACCTCGGCAAGAATTTCGAGTTGAAAAAGAAGGTGGTGAGCCAATAAAATTACAGGTGTGTGCAACCATTTTCCCCAAAATAGCCTCTCATAATTCCGAATATTATGCACGTTCAGCGGCTTGGATTTTACTCCCGCAGCCACCGTTGTAACGAGCGGAAATTGGTTCAATAAAAATGGAGATAACTATGAAAAAGACAATGCTTCTCTTCCTTTTGGTTTTCACTGCTGGCGCAATGATCCAGGCACAGGACAAGCCGGTAAAGTTCACCGCCGAAGTCAGCACGGACTCGATTCTGATGGGCAATTATTTCGAGGTGAAATTCACCCTCGAAAATGCCAACGGCCAGAATTTCGAAGCACCGGATTTTAGCGAAAATTTCAACGTGAAAAGCGGGCCTAATTTCTCCTCCTCCTTCAGCATGGTGAACGGCGACATGACGCAAAGCCAAACCATCACCTATTATCTCGAACCCCGCGACATTGGCAGCTTTTACATCCTGCCCGCCAGCGTCAAAGCGGGCGATGAAGTGTTGGAAACCGTGCCCCTCGAAGTACTCGTGGTACCCAACCCCGATGGCATCCAACAAACGCCGCCCAACCAGATGCAACAGTTTCAATTCGATTGGGGCAGCCCCTTCGACATGAATTTGGATACTCCTTTCAAAGACCTGCAACCACAGCCATTGCCCGGCCCACAACTCAAAGAAAAATTAGTGCCCCAAAAGAAGCAACGCAAGACCACCAGAATTTGACGGTGGATGGTGAAGGGCATTGAAACTCAAATTATTTCAAGGGTATTTCTGCTGTTACTTTGAAAAACCATTTTAGATAGGGGCGTAGTGCATGAGCTATAAAACAAACTCCAGGAAATTGTCGCGGTTCACCAATTGGTAAGAAGCGTAGTGGTAAGTGTCGGGCCAGGAGGCCGGCGGCCTCTGTTTGCCTGCTTTCCATTTAAACTCGAAGCCAGAAAGCTGCCCGGCGCGTTCTTCCACATAGTCCAGTTCAGCGCCGGAATAGGTGCGCCAAAAATACCTGCTGCCGTATAGTTGCTGGTACTCCATTTTCTTGATGCGTTCGGCCAGAAGGAAGTTTTCCCAAAGGGCGCCGATGTCGTGCCTAAGACCTATCGGGTTGAAATTTTCAATGAGCATATTGCGGATGCCAGTGTCATAGAAATAGATTTTGCTCATCTTGTTTACCTCTTTGCGAAGGTTACGGCTAAACCCGGTCAAGCGGAACAAAACGAACCCCTTTTCCAACAAGTCAATGTAGTTATTGACAGTTTCATGGCTCATCTCGAGGGATTTCCCCAATTCGTGCAGGGAAACCAGAGACCCCACCTGAAAGGCAAGTAGTTTCAGCAGCTTGACAATTTTGTCTGCATGCTTGAGATTAGCCAACTGCAAAACATCCTTGTAGAGGTATGCGGAGGTCAGTTCACGCAAGTGCCTGATTTTCCTGTCGCTGCCTTCCATTGTGAGCACTTCGGGATACATCCCGTAAAGCAAATAAGTTTCCAGCCGGTCTTTTAATTCAAATGGAGTATGCCGGGCAGCCAATTCCTGCAAGGCTATGGGATATAGCTGAAAGGTTGAAGTCCTGCCGGTGAGAGGTTCCTTCAGTTTGTTGGCCAATTCGAAGGAAGAAGAACCCGTGGCAATGATTTTCAGTTCGGGCAAGTTGTCGCGCAGGATTTTCAGGTTGATACCTATGTTGGAAATGTTTTGCGCTTCGTCAATAAAAAGCAGTTCATTATTGCCTACCAATTCCTTCATTCTGGCCAAATCCCGGCTTGAAAGTACGTCGTGGTACTTGAACTGGTCAGCATTAACTTCGAGCACTCGCAGCGGCAATGTCTTCAATATCTTCTGCACAAGCGTCGTCTTCCCTACCTGCCGGGGGCCGTACACAATTATGATTTTGCCGGAGTTAGCGAGGTCGTCCCTGATAGTGGCCTCGATGCTGCGCTGAATCATTCGCTTGAATATTTCTGGTTAACCTGCGAAATTAGCCTTAATTTTTAAGGTTAACCTTAAAGATTCGCTTGAATTTTTCAGGTTGAGCTATTTGGCAGGCACAGATTACTGCCCATCCCAACAAGCGCTAATCCTCTTCCTTCACATTCACCTGAATCCGCTCATCGCGGTTGGCCAATTCCCAGGCGGTGTAAAAAATCAGGTGGGCGATGTTTTCCATTTTATCAAACATGATTTTGTCCACGGTATCGCCGGGCTGGTGGTAGTCTTCGTGTACGCCGGAAAAAAAGAAAACGGAGGGGATGCCTTTTTTGGCGAAGTTGTAATGGTCGCTGCGGTAGTAAAAGCGGTTGGGGTCCGACTTGTCGTTGTAGGTATAATCTAAGGCGATGTGGGTAAAAGCATCGTTGGCAGCGGCGTTGATTTCATGCAGTGTGGTGCTCAGCCGGTCGGCTCCGATGATATAGATGTAGTTGGGGTCGCTGTGTTTGTCGTCCATGCGGCCAATCATGTCTATGTTCAGATCGGCGACTGTATTTTCAATGGGAAACACGGGGTGCTCGGAATAATACGAGGAGCCGAGCAGGCCCTTTTCCTCGCCGCTCACTGTCATGCAGAGCACGCTGCGGCGGGGGCCGGCTCCATCTTTTTTAGCCTGAGCAAATGCCTGTGCGATGTCCATCACCGTGACGGTGCCGGAGCCGTCGTCGTCTGCGCCGTAGAAAATAGAAGTGCCGCGTTTGCCGAGGTGGTCGTAATGTGCCGTGATGACGACGACCTCATCTTTCAGTTTCGGGTCGGTGCCTTCGATGTAGCCCAGCACGTTGGAGCCAGTGAGCTGACTCACCTCTTTGACCTGCAACATGTCCACTTTGCAAGGCAGCACCATACTGGCGGGCTTGCCGCTCTTTTCGATGCCGTTCCGGGTCTTGGCGAATTTCGTGAAGGCTGGCCCGGCGATTTCTTTGGCCACTGTGCTTGAAATGAAATAGCTGTTGGCGTATTTCCCGTCCGGCTGGCCGCCCCGGCCCATCTTCATTTTGGTGCTGAGGAGGGTGCTCCGCAATTTGGCCACACTGGCCTCGATGTCCGGGTCAATGATGAACACAGTGCTAACGCCGTGCTTTTGAGCGGCTTCTAATTTTTTCTCCCAATCGCTGCTCCATTGGGAGAGTTGCGTCGTGCCCGTCAGGTAAGAGCTGCCCTTTTTATTAACAGGTTCATCGTTGTAAATCAGGATGGTTTTGCCTTTCACATCCACGCCCTGATAGTCGCTGTACTTTGGGTCGTCGATACCAAAGCCGAGGAAGACCACCTCGTTGACCGTCAGTTTTTCGCGGGAGCTATTTGCCGAAGGGATGGAATAATAGTCCGTCAGGTGGCGGTATTTGGTGCCGTTGACGGCGAGTGAGATTTGGCCGTTTTCCCATTTCTCGCTCGTGTAAGCGATGTATTGAAAATAGGTAGCCTCCCCATCGCCGTTTTTGTCTCCGATTTTCGGCAGGCCCATTTCTTCAAAATGGCTGGCGATAAAATCCGCTGCCTTGCGCTGCCCTTCTGTGCCCGTTTCCCGGCCCTCCATGCCGCCGGAGGCGAGGATGGTGAGGTAGCTGCGCAAATCCTCCGCCGTGATGGTGGCGGCATAAGGGGCTGCATTGCCGCAGGCCGTCAATACGGATACATGGTCAGGTGCATCGGTGGCCAATTGCGGGGGCTGCTGGGCTTGCGTGAGAAATGCGAGGAATGCCAGCAAGAACGGGGAGATTATCTTTTTCATGTTTGTGATTTAGGAACGTGTCGTAAATAACTTTCTGGTTTAGAAGGTTTAGAAAGTTCAGCGGGTTTATACTTTTGAACGCCAGGTTTTGTCCATTTGACATTTGCTATTCAACTTTAGCCATCTGGGTAATCGGGATGCAGCCAGAACCAAATAGGCTTAGTACAAATAGTGAGGGCAATGAATTTCGATGTTTAGATACTACACTAACACTTGACATTGTGTGCCCCGGCGCCGCCTCCGGCG
>SCUG01000094.1 GCA_004297645.1 Saprospiraceae bacterium
TGTTTATTGTTTCAAGGCTGCATGAGCTGCTGCTAACCTGGCTATTGGCACCCGAGGGCCAGAGCAGGAGACGTAGCTCAACCCTATTTTATGGCAAAACTCGATGCTGGCGGGGTGCCCGCCATGTTCGCCACAAATGCCGATTTTAAGGCCGGGGTGGGTTTTGCGGCCCCATTCTACGGTTAATTCCATGAGTTTTCCGACACCGGCGGTGTCGAGTACTTCGAACGGGTTGTCGTGGAGAATTTCCTTTTGCTGATAGAGCGGCAGGAATTTGTTTTCGGCATCTTCGCGGGAGAACGAGTAGGTGGCCTGTGTGAGGTCGTTTGTTCCGAATGAGAAAAACCCGGCGACTTCGGCCATGCTCTCAGCCATCAAGCATGCCCTCACCACCTCTATCATGGAGCCGAATTTGAAGTTCAATACAACGCCTTTTTCACGCTCGATTTTTTCTTTCAATTCATCCACATAGGCCTTGACATGCCGCAACTCGACTTCGGTGCAAACCTGCGGCACCATGATTTCCACATTCGCTTTCACGCCTGCCAATTGGCATTCGGCTGCTGCTTCGAGGATGGCCTGAATCTGCATTTTGTAGATCTCCGGGTAAGTGAGACCCAGCCGCACGCCCCGGTGTCCCAACATGGGGTTCACCTCGTGCAGTTCTTTTATTTTAATCAGCATTTTCTCTTTTTTGGCAAAAGCCTTTTGCAAGAGGGCTTCCCCTTTGGCGTCGAATGGCGAGGGGTAGAGTTTGTTCAGTTCCTCCTCAGCTCCCATGAGGCGAAGGCTGCTGTACAAGTTGTTCACTCCTTCAATGGTGGTTCTTAAGTGGCGAAGGTGGTCGAGTTCAGCGGTCAGATTTTTTTCGTCCGGCAAAAACTCGTGCATGGGCGGGTCCAAAAGGCGCACCGTCACCGGGCGGGGAGCCATCACGGTGAATAGTTCTATGAAATCCTGGCGCTGAATAGGCAGCAGCCTGTTGAGCGCAGCCTGGCGCTCTTCGGTTTCGCTGGCCAAAATCATATCAATGACCAACGGGAGCCGTTCCACAGCGTTGAACATCCTTTCAGTGCGGCAAAGTCCGATGCCCATGGCGCCGAAATTCAAGGCCTTTTGAGCGGCGCCGGGTGTGTCGGCGTTGGCCATCACCTGCAAGCGGGCTTTTTCGTCGGCCCAGGCAAGGAGTGTTTTCAGGTCGTCCGAGAAGATGGGTTCCACCGTCGGAATTTTGCCGGAATAGACAAGCCCTGTTCCGCCGTCTATAGTGATGATGTCACCTTCATGGAGCGTTTTGTCACCAATAACAGCCTGGCGTTTGCGCACGTCAACGAAGATTCCTTCGGCGCCTGCCACGCAGGGTTTTCCCATGCTGCGGGCTACGACGGCGGCGTGTGAAGTCTTGCCGCCCCGGCTGGTGAGGATGCCTTGCGAAGCAAAGAAGCCGTGAATATCTTCGGGTTTGGTTTCCTCGCGCACGAGAATCACTTTTTCACCGGAACGGCCCATAATTTCTGCCCGGTCGGCATCGAAAACGCAGTGGCCATAAGCTGCACCGGGAGAGGCCGCAAGGCCCTGCACCAGGGGGGTGGCTTTATGCGAGGGGTCCAACCGCGGGAAAAGCATTTGTTCCAGCATTTCGGGTTTTACCCGCAACAGGGCTTGTTCGCGGGAAATCAGGCCGGCATTGGCCATTTCCACGGAAGTGCGCACCAAAGCAGTGGCGTTCATTTTGCCATTCCGGGTTTGCAGGGAATAGAGTACGCCCTTTTCTATGGTAAATTCAAAATCCTGCACTTCTTTGTAATGTGCTTCGAGGTTGTTTCGCAGTGCCAACAATTGGGTGAACATCTCAGGCATTTCTTTTGCCATGGCGGACACCGGCTTCGGTGTGCGAATGCCGGCCACCACATCTTCGCCTTGCGCATTGACGAGGTATTCGCCGAACAGTTCATTTTCACCGGTACCAGGGTCGCGGGTAAAGGCTACGCCGGTGCCGCTGTCGTTGCCCATATTGCCGAAGACCATAGCCACCACGTTTACGGCGGTGCCATTGGCCATTTCTTTGGTAATGTGAAATTCACGGCGGTAGTCCACGGCACGCCGGCCCATCCATGAATTGAACACGGCTTTTATGGCAATTTCCAATTGTTCGAACACATCTTCGGGGAACGGCATGCCGGTTTTTTCTTTAATGATGAGCAGGAAGCGCTCGCTGATTTCCTTGAGCCAGGCAGCAGACAATTCGATGTCCAACTTGACGTTGGCTTTCAATTTTATTTCTTCAAAGATTTTGTCAAAAGCCTCATCCGGCACTCCTAATGCCACTTTGCCGAAGAGTTGAATAAACCGCCGGTAGGCGTCGTAGCAGAACCTTTCGTTTCTGGTTTGTGCGATTAATCCGGGCAGGGTAGAGCGGTTGAGGCCGAGGTTGAGGATGGTGTCCATCATGCCAGGCATGGACATGGCTGAACCGGAGCGCACGGAGACGAGCAGCGGTTTTTTTGCATCGCCGAAGGATTTGCCGGTGCGCCCTTCCACCGCTTTGATTTGCTCCCTCACCTGGTTCATCAGGTCGCGGGGAAGTTCGCTGCCAGGGTCGTCGAGATAGGCTAGGCAGGCTTCGGTACTGATGACGAAACCCGGTGGTACATTGAGGCCGATTTGGGTCATTTCGCAAAGGTTGGCGCCTTTGCCGCCCAGCAGTTGTTTGTTTTTGCCATCTCCTTCCTGGAAGGAGAAGACGTATTTTACGTCAGATTTTTTTGAGGTGGCTTTTTGGGGCATAGGTTCTACGTTATTCATGATGGTATTTTTTTGATGTTAGTAAACAGGGACAAAGGTAATTTGAATTTGCGGACAAAATTGGCGCTACCGGATTTCGATTTTGATGACAGTAGTCAATTTTACCGGCTAAGGTAAATCAATCGCAATTTGGAATAAATGTACCAGCTATTCTTCGCCGGGCATTGGAAAGTTGCCATTTTTGTCACAAATAATTTTGAGTATGGACCTGAGTTCAATGAGAGAGGAATTTACCAAAGCCGGTCTGTCGAGGAAAGACCTCGCCTCCACCCCCGTGCAGCAGTTTGAAAAATGGTTTAAACAGGCGGAGGAATCGGGCCTTGAAATGCCAAATGCAATGACCCTTGCAACGGTGTCGGGAGCGGGGCAGCCTTCGGTGCGTACAGTTTTGCTGAAATATTTCGACAATGAGGGTTTTGTGTTTTACACCAATTACGGCAGTGCCAAAGCCCGCGATATTGCAGCGAACCCCAGGGTGGCGCTCCTGTTTCCGTGGCTCGACCTCGAACGGCAGGTGAAAATTACCGGCACAGCGGAGAAAGTTTCCACGGCCACCTCGGCAAAATATTTTCTCAGCCGCCCGCGGGGCAGCCAGATTGGGGCTTGGGTATCCAACCAGAGCAGCCCCATTACATCCCGGCAGATGCTGATGTCGCAGTTTGAAGAAATGCTTCGAAAATTCGAGAATAAGGAAGTGCCGTTGCCCTCCTTTTGGGGAGGATACCGGGTGGTACCGGGCAGTTTCGAGTTCTGGCAGGGGCGGCA
>SCUG01000095.1 GCA_004297645.1 Saprospiraceae bacterium
GCCCGCCCCGATGATGGCGACAGACTTGCCGGCCGGCTTTTTGTGCAAAAGCACATCCACGTAGCTGAGGCACTTGGGGTGGTCTTCGCCCTCGATGCCCGCCGGCCTGGCCCGGACGCCCGCCCGCCACATCAGCAAGCTGGGAGTCCTGCTGATTACGCTGCTGTTTTACACGAAAAAAATCGGGTGGCACCCTGCCGTTTCGCTGCATCAGGCAGAGGAAATTTTGGTAGAAGGGCTTGACGAACAGCCTGTATTGGTGGAAGCGGACGGGGAGTTTTTGGGCGAGGCGCCAGTGAGGTTTGGGGTGATGGAGAAGGGGTTGAAGGTGTTGGTGGCGTTGGCGATTGAACAGAATTCACAATTCTGTCAAGATTTGCTTCTCACTAAAACTGGAACGCGCTATATTTGTACCTATGACTTTAGAAATCATCACATCGGAAGTTTTAAAACTTGACCGGCTATCACGGATAGAGTTGATTAAACTCGTTCTCGATAGCATTGCCCGTGAAGAAACGACAGTGGATATTGCGGAAGGCGCCGGACTGACAGAGGAACAGGCTAAAGAGATAGAGCGCAGGCTGGCACGCTTTGATTCCGGGGAGACCAAGGCTCTCCCCGGCGAAGTCGTCCATGCCGAACTTGCCAAGAAGTATGGTTTACAGCTATCAACTCCTTCCTGAAGCCAGAACCGACCTTAACGAGGCGGTGGGTTGGTATGCTGAAAAAAACGTATCGGCGGCGCAGTCCTTTTTGGACGACTACACCAAGGCCATAGCCCGCATCACCGAAAATCCTTTCCAGTTTCCCACTGCAAAAGGCGAGGTTCGCCAGGCACGGCTCTCAAGAACTTTTCCCTATTCTATTTATTTTGCCATCCGGGGCGATGTGGCATTGGCCATCGCCGTGTTTCACGACAAGCGAAACCCGAAAATCTGGCAAAGCCGCACCTGAACGCCGCCAGGATTTCCCGGACTGGAGGTGGGGGAGATGGTTTTGTTGACCTGTTTTGTTTTGACGGCGGCAAACTGGCCCTGACCCTCGCCCGCCACATTAGCAAGCTGGGAGTCCTGCTGATTTCGCCGCTGTTTTATACGGGAAAAATCGGCTGGCACCCTGCCGTTTCGCTGCACCAGGCATCGGAAATTTTGGTGGAAGGGCTTGACGAACAGCCTGTATTGGTGGAAGCGGACGGGGAGTTTTTGGGGGAAACGCCTGTGAGGTTTGGGGTGATGGAGAAGGGGTTGAAAGTGCTGGTGCCATAGAGTTTATCACCCCTCCAAATCCACCTCATACCTCGTGCTCCTCCCGCCGCCCGACAGCAACAAAGCCCCGATTTGATGCAAGTATTGCAGGTCGCGGGTAGCTGTGGCTTTGGACGTGCCGGCGATGCCGCAGTATTTCCTGGCATTCATGCCGCCTTCAAAACCCGAAGGGCCTTCATCGAACATCCTCCGAACCACCTGCAACTGCCTTTCACTCAGCTTTTCCCGGAAGCGGTCGAAGAACCTCGCTTTTTTCAGAATAAAATCAATCTCCGCCGCCGCTGTTTCCTGTGCCTTTAGCACCGTTGGAATAAAATATTCCATCCACCGGGTGAGGTCGTTGGATTTTTGAGCCTGCTCTAAAGCCTGGTAGTAATCTTTTTTGCTGGATTCAATCGCACGGGAAAGGCTGAACGGAACCGGCGCACCCAAGCCCTGCGACAGGGCTTTCTCTGCAATGGCACGGCCGATTCTGCCGTTCCCGTCCTCGAACGGATGGATGCTTTCAAAGTAAACATGCGCCATGGCAGCCCGCACCGGCGATGCCTTGATGCCGCTTCCCTTTTCAGGCATCGCCTCGTTGAACCAGTGGATAAACTGCGCCATCATGCCTGGCATCATCGCGGAAGGAGGGGCTTCAAAATGGATTTTCTCTTTTCCAAGTGCGCCCGAAACGATTTGCGTATGTTCGGAGTGCTGCCGCCAGTTTCCGATAGTGCTCAAATCCTGCCGGTAAGACAGGAGCATTTTATGCCAGTCGAACAAATGTGCCTCGGTCAGTTTCTCTGAAAAAGTATTTCGGACTTCCGCCATCAATTGCCCCAAGCCTGTGGCGCGTTGGTCATGCACGGGTTCCGGTACAAGGTTTAGCCCCAGCTGGTTGCGAATGGACGATTTTACATCAGCCCTTGAAATGTACTCGTCTTCAATCTCCGAGGTTTTCATGGCTTCCGCAGTCATGGTGTCCACCACCGCTTCGTTTTTCAGTTCTTCAGGCAATGCCTTCAATATGCCGCTCAGGTGAGCGGTTTTCTCCAGATACCTCAATAAATCGTCTTCTACTTCCGACAGGTCGCAGGAGAATTTTGTCCAATCACTTTGTTGCCAATTGTACTGCATGAGCCGGTTAGTGCGTTTATTCGGCTCAAATCTACAAAATATTTGAGCCGAATAAGTCCTTTATTCGGCTCACCCTACAACCCCGCCGCCACCTTCGCCCCCTCTTCAATCGCCCGTTTTGCATCCACCTCAGTGGCCAGCTTCGCCCCGCCGATGAGGTGCACGGGAATACCCGCCTGCTGCAAAGGCCCGTACAAGTCCTTCACCGAAAGCTGCCCGGCGCAGATGACCACATTGTCAACCTGTAAGGTTCTTGCCTTCCCCTCGTGCAGGATGTGCAGGCCCTCGCCGTCAATCTTTTGGTACTGCACCCCGGCGAGCATTTTCACTTTTTTCATTTTCAGGCTGCTGCGGTGGATCCAGCCGGTGGTTTTGCCGAGGCCAGCGCCGTGTTTGCCTTCCGAGCGTTTGAGGAGCCAGATTTCACGGGGGGAGGGTTCGGGTTGTGGAGTGGCGACTGCACCCCTGTTTTCATACTTCATGTCCACCCCCCATTCCTGCATGAAAGTCCCCACCCGGCCTCCCCCCTTGGGGAAGGAGCCAGACACCTCCCCATCCCAGCCTCTCTCCGAAGAGGAGGTGTCAAACTCCCCCTCCTTTGGAGGGGGC
>SCUG01000008.1 GCA_004297645.1 Saprospiraceae bacterium
ATCAACGACGTTTTGAAATTCAGTAAAATAGAAGCAGGCAAATTGTGCCTCGACGAATATGAATTCGAGCCTGCCGTTCTTTTCGAAAATATTTTTACAGAATTTGAGAAAGTGATTCTCGAAAAAGATTTGGTGCTCAATTATCAGCAAAGCCCCAAATTGCCGGAGAAATTATTGGGCAATGGGGTGCAGTTGCGGCAAGTAGTTTCTTGTCTGCTTGGCGTGGCTGCCGCGCATGCCCGGCAAGGCGCCATCCGGGTCGCCATTTCGCCCGACAAACTCTTCACTCGCGATACTGTACTGAAAATTACCATCAACTATTCTGACACCGGAACGGGTTTGCAATTGCTCGAATCTTTGTCGCGCAGTGTCCAGATGCCTGAAACGGAGGATATTGCTTCCGGAAGCAAAGGATTGCCTGTTATAAAAAGATTGATTGAATTGCAGAATGGCAGCCTCGAAGTGGAACTTCGTGCCGAAGATTCTGCCATCATTACCATTTATCTGCCCTACAAAATCCCGGGTGGTTTTGGCCGTGCTTCAAAAGAAGAAGCCCGGCATTCTTTGATGGGTAAAAAAATACTGGTGGTGGAAGACAACAAAATCAATCAATTAGTGGTCGCCAATGCCTTGCGAAGCAATGGAGCCGCGGTAGTCACCACCGATAATGGGATGGAAGCTGTGGAAGCCTTCGGTGCTCATACCTTCGACCTGGTTTTGATGGACATACAGATGCCGGTGATGGATGGCTACCAAGCTACCGCAGCTATGCGCCACCATAAGGATTTGAAGAAAAGGGACGTGCCCATTATTGCGCTCACAGCTTCGGCAATTTTGACGGAGAAGGAAAAAGCCAACCTATTTGGCATGAACGACCGTCTGGGAAAACCCTTTGCGCTGGAGGAGTTGATGGAAAAGATATGCGCCACCATTGAGCTTCATAAAGGTGTTTTTACGAATAAAACTTCGGGATGACGCCGCTCACAAAAAAAAGCCATGCTGGTCTCCAGCATGGCTTTTTTTTTCGACAGGCACACCCGAACCGGCATCTATTTCTTGCTGAACTCCTCCCAGGTGGTGGTATTGTAAAAATTACCAGCCACGAAATCCAGTTCCTTTTGCAAGTCAGGAGCAGGCTTAAAACCTGGGGAAATGAGAATGCGCTCGTACTCAGGTGTCAGGTACACGTAGCTTGGATAACCCAAGCGGCCATCAAGCAATTCATACGCCAGCGTATGTACGCCATTTCTGCCACCAGCGACCCATTTAAAAGTCTTGCCCTTAAACTCCACCTCTTCTTTTTGTTCAGCGTTGAACTTGACAGGATGGAAATTTTCGTTTACAAATTTAGCAACGCCGGGGTCGGTGAAGGTGGAGTTGTCCATGCGTTTGCACCATCCGCACCAATCCGTGTAAAAGTCAATAAAGAACTTTTTCTTTGTCTTTTCATTAGCTTTGATGGCTTCGTCCCATGTGAGCCAATGTATGGCGCTCTCACCGGCGCCGGGTTTCTCAATGGAGGATGAAGAGGAGGAACCTTCTTTTGGCATAAAGGCGAAAACCAGCCCTGCAATTACGATGGCGCCTGCGGCAGATCGGAAGAGC
>SCUG01000096.1 GCA_004297645.1 Saprospiraceae bacterium
TTGGAGGCCAACGCTGCGGGCAGGGCCGTGCTCACCAGCCGGGTTTCTTCCATGCCCTATGTGGCCGGGGATGCCGCCTGTCTCGTTGACCCTTTTGACCCCAGCTCCATCCGCGAGGGAATTGATAAAATTATTCACGACGACAAATACCGCCAGGGGTTGATTGAAAACGGCTATAAAAACATCACCCGTTTTACCCCGGACCGGATTGCCGGCATGTATTGCGACCTCTACCTTAAAATTCACCAGGCCAACACCAGTAAATGTGCGGAATAGCAGGCATAGCAGCTTCTGAGATGCGGAGTGAAATACGCACCGCCACCAGCCGCATGACCGCTGCACTGTCCCATCGCGGCCCCGACGCTTCGGGCCTCTGGGCCGAAGGACAGGTGGTGGCTCTGGGGCACCGGCGCCTCTCCATCATAGACCTCTCGCAGGCCGCCAACCAGCCCATGACCGATGCCTCCGGCAGGTACGTCATCGTCTTCAACGGCGAGTTGTACAATTTCAAAGAAGTGCGGGCACGGCTGGCGGAGTACCCCTTTCGCACGCATTCCGACACGGAGGTGCTGCTCGCCGCCTATATCGCCTGGGGCGAAGATTGCCTCACCTCCTTCAACGGCATGTTTGCCTTCGCCATTTGGGATAAAGTGGAGCAAAAGCTATTCATGGCCCGCGACCGGCTGGGCATCAAGCCTTTTTATTACGCACTGCAAGAGGGCCGGTTTTTGTTTGCTTCCGAAATGCGGGCCTTGCTCGCCAGCAGCCTCGTCGAAAAAAAACTGAGCGCCCGTGGATTAGCCAGTTACTTTTCCTTTCAAACGGTACACCCGCCACACACCATCGTTGAAAATATCAGCCAGCTCAAGCCGGGCGAACTGGCTGTTTGGCAAAATGGCGCATTGCGAAAGCACCAATATTGGAAGCTCGCCCCAAAAGAGGATGCGATTTCCGAAGATTATGAAACCACCAAAAAACAGGTCCGGCGGCTGCTCACCGCAGCGGTGGAGCGCCGGTTGGTGAGCGACGTGCCGCTAGGGGCATTTCTGTCGGGCGGCATAGATTCTTCGGCGGTGGTGGCGCTAATGGCCGAAGTTTCGGAGCAGCCTGTCAGCACGTTTTCCATCGTTTTTGATGAAAAACGGTTCGACGAATCGGAGTTCTCACAACTCATCGCCCGGCGATACAACACCAGGCACCACCCCATTCTGTTGAAACCCGAAGACTTCCTGGCCTCCCTGCCGGAGGCCCTCGCAGCGATGGACGCTCCAAGTGGCGACGCCGTCAACACTTACGTGGTGTCCAAATACACCAAACAAGCAGGCATCACGGTGGCGTTGTCGGGGCTGGGCGGCGATGAATTGTTCATGGGCTACCCTTTTTACGACCAATGCTTGCGCATAAAAAACAACCCGGTTCTTTGGTCAATGCCACGCTTTGTTCGCAAGGGTCTGGCAGCGGCATCGGGCGTCTTTTTGAAAAGCCATCAGCAGGCCAAATTCGCCGAAATGGCCGCCGCACCAAAAGCCTCTATTCAAA
>SCUG01000097.1 GCA_004297645.1 Saprospiraceae bacterium
CAATGGGGGTTCGAGGCGATGAATATGGACAAGTTGTACGAATTTTTGAAGGATAAAAAACCCGTAAAAAAGACCCTCCTCGCCATTCTCGACACGGGAGTGGATGCGGCGCACGAAGATTTACAGGCCAATTTTGTATCCACCCAATCGAAATACGATTACGACAGGATGGGCCACGGCACCCACTGTGCGGGCATCGCCGCTGCCGTGTCGAACAATAACAAAGGCATCGCCTCCTTTTCGCAAGACAATGCTTTCGTGCAGGTGACGAGCATCAAGGTACTTAGCGATGGGGGTTATGGTACGCAAAAAATGATCATAGACGGCATCCTCGAAGCCGCCGACAATGGCGCTGGCGTCATCTCCCTTTCGCTCGGCGGCCCGTCGAGTGACAGCAAGCAACGAGCCTATCAAAAGGCTGTGGACTACGCCAACCGCAAGGGCACTATCGTGCTGGTGGCGGCTGGCAACTCGAAAACCAATGCCCGGCAGTATGCCCCCGCCAACACCCCCGGCGTCATCGCCGTGAGCGCCGTGGATACCCTGCTCGGCCGGGCCAATTTTTCCAATCTTGTGCAGGATTTGGACATGGCGGTGGCGGCGCCCGGCGTCAAGATTTACTCCACTTTCCCCGGCAATCAGTACAAAACCATGAATGGCACTTCTATGGCCACGCCTTATGTGTCGGGGCTGGTAGGTCTGATGAAAAGCTTGAAACCCTCGCTGACCACCAAGCAGGTATTTGCCATATTGAATAAAACGGGCTTAGAAACAAAGGATAAAAAAGAAACGGGCCGCCTTATTCAACCAGCCGCAGCGGTGCGGGAGTTGTTGAAATAGCCGGTAGTTTGCCCAGCGGGACCTATAAGGTTTTCAAAACCTTATAGGTCTAAAACAACGAAACACAAAATGAACAAACCCAACCATCCTGCATTCACCCTGCGCCCGGCAAAGGCTGAAGATGCCCCCCTCATTTTACAATTCATAAAAGACCTGGCGGAATACGAGCGGCTTTCACATGTCGTCGTTGTGACAGAAGCGCAACTTCGGGAGACCTTATTTGGCCGGCGGCCTGTGGCCGAAGTCATTTTGGGTTTTGAAGGAGAGGAAGCCGCCGCCTTCGCCCTGTTTTTTCACAATTATTCCACCTTCCTCGGACGGCCCGGCATTTACCTCGAAGACCTCTTCGTGCGGCCGGAATTCCGCCGCCGGGGGTACGGCAAAATCATGCTCTCGCAGTTGGCGAAAATCGCCGTGGAGCGGGAATGTGGCCGCCTCGAATGGTCGGTGCTCGACTGGAATCAGCCGGCCATTGATTTTTACAAAAGCCTCGGTGCAAAGCCTATGGATGAGTGGACGGTGTTCCGCCTGACAGGCGACGGGTTGGAGGCGCTGGCGGCAGGGTAGGGGGTCAGTAATCTGCCGGAAACTGAATCGTGTTCAACGAATCGAGGTAGTCCATAAGACCGAAATTATCCTCGTGGTCAAGGGTGCCGTCCTCCTGCCAGTAGGGCCATTTCCCAAAATATTTTGAGCGGTATCGCAAGCCTTTGTGCTCCACCTGTCCGTTGCAGTGCCACCACATATTCATGCCGCAAGGCTCCTCGTGGACGGTGATGCCCTCGAAGGCCATCTGGCCGTTGGGGCAGTATTTGTGGCGCAACTCGAACTCGCCAGCCGGGCCGGCGTAAAACAATTCGTAAATAGTAAGGCTGTCGCGGGAGAGGTACTGTTTTTGTTTGAGCATCCCGTTGCGGAAGCGTAACACTTCGAAAAAGTTGCCGTTCTGAATGGGATTGAACGAGGTGGAGTCAATGCCTTTTTTAAAATCGGCGAGGATGCTGGCTTTCACCGTTTCAGTCCAGGCAGTCAGACCTGAGGCGGTTGAATCGCCAACCGGAGGTGCTTTTTCTCCGGCAGGAGGTTGGCTACAACGGGCAAATGCAATGGCGGCAGCGATGATGATGAATGCTCTCATGGGAGAATTTTTTTGAAAGAAGAAAACACAATCCGGTCAATATTTGCGGCAAGCCGCAAGGTGTCTTATTTTTGGCCACAAGTTTAGTGACCTGCTCCGAATTACCAAAACCGAAAATTTCACCATCCCAGTTTTTCTTTAAAACCCACAACTAATGAAGGTAAAAATTACCCATCTTTTCCTGTCGCTTCTGCTGTCGCAATGCCCGCTATTTTCCCAAACCTCCCAGGACAAAGTCGTCCCGATTACCGTGACTGTGCAAACCAGCCCGCCACAAGTGACGCTTGATTGGAACAACGGCACCGACACAGCCGGCATTTTGTTGTTCCGGCGGCTCAAGGATGCGCCGGACTGGTACTTGCTGATGGAAGATGCAGCCACCACCACCACTACTTTTACTGACACCTTCGTGGAGTTGGGCATGACTTACGAGTATGGTATTGAGCGGCTGAGTGGCGGTATTTACGCCTATGGCTATGCGACCGTGCCGGTCGAAGCTCCGCTGACGGATAACCGTGGTACCGTACTTATCTTCGTGGAAGAGGCCTTGCAGGTACCGTTGGCCGGGGAGCTTGACCAGTTTGGAAAAGACCTGAACGGCGACGGCTGGCAGGTAATCTGGCACCCCGTTGCTGCCGGGGCAACCGTGGCCTCCGTCAAAAATCAAATCATCGCAGATTATGCCAACGGCGCCAATGCTGCGCTGCTGCTCGGTGAAATTCCGGTGCCCTATTCGGGCAACACCAACTGGGACGGCCACCCCGACCACCAGGGCGCCTGGCCCGCCGATAGCTATTACGGTGACGTGGACGGCAACTGGACGGACGCCTCCGTGAACAACTCTACACCCAACCGCCCGGAAAACGACAATGTGCCCGGCGATGGAAAATTCGACCAAAGCACCACCCCCTCAGCCCTCGAAATCGCTGTGGGACGGGTGGACTTTTCCAACCTCTCCGAAACAACCTTCGGTGCCACCCAAGTCGAACTCTACCGCCGTTATTTGAACAAAAACCACAACTGGCGGACGAAGCAATACTCCGTGGCCAACAAAGTTTTGGTGGACGACAACTTCGGCTATTTCGGCGGCGAGGCTTTCGGCGCCAACGGCTGGCGCAACGGCTACCCACTCGTTGGTGTGGACAGCGTGGTGGCGGGTGACTTTTTCGGCGACACCGATGGCGCCGGCTTTTTGATGGGCGATGGCTGTGGTGGTGGCAACTATACCGGTGCCGGCGGCGTGGGCAATAGCACGCAGTTCGCCACCGACAGCGTGAACATCGTTTTCTCCATGCTCTTCGGCAGCTACTTCGGCGACTGGGACTACTCGCCCAACCCGTTCATGCCGTCGGCATTGGCCTCCAAGGGTGGCATTTTGAGTTGCTCCTGGGCCGGCCGGCCCCATTGGTTTTATCACCATTTGGCCGCAGGCCAAACATTGGGTTATTGCGCCCTCGCCACCCAAAATGCCTGCGATAACCCAGGCTATTTCGGTTCGTTGGGCGATTGTGGAGCGCACGTTACGCTGCTCGGAGACCCCACGCTTCGGGCGCAAATAGTGGCTCCGGCGGCTGACTTCGTGGCTGTGAATAAGTGCTCCTCGGTCGGGTTGTCATGGCAGGCATCGCCTGCTCCCGGCCTGCTGGGCTACCACGTCTATCGCGCCACCGCCCAAAACGGCGAATACGAACGGCTGACGGCGGCCCCCGTGATTGACACTTTTTTTGAAGATGAATCGCCGGCAGAAGATACCCTGTACTATCAGGTGCGGGCGGTGGTTCTGGAAAATACACCCACCGGCAGTTTTTACAACAACAGCACGGGCGTCTTTTCAAATACTGTTTTCGCCTTCGGCGAAATTCCAAGTGTGGCATTTACCGGCGACACCATCACCTGCCTGAATCCTGTGGCCATCGTCACGGCTGTCACCGATGCACAGTCCCCCATTTTTGTGTGGATGACCCCTGGCGGTACCGTCGAAGGCCCCACCGTGGAGATTGACCAACCCGGCAACTACATTGTGACGGTGACGGCCGGGGCGACGGGGTGTTTCACCGTGGCATCGCCCACCCTGACCAACAATACGGTGCTGCCCGTTGCTTTCCCCGCCGGAGACGGGGAAATAACCTGTGCACAAACAGCGGTGCAGTTGATAGCTAATCCTGCCGTGCCGGGCTATTCTTTTGATTGGTCGGGGCCGGGAGGGTTTTCTTCCAATGAGGAGAACACCATCGCCACAGAAGCTGGCGTCTATGTGCTCACCGTCACCGACCCGGCGAACGGGTGCAAGTCGGAATATTCTGTTTTTGTTGTTGAAGATACGATAGCTCCGCTGATAGAACTGGGGCCGCCGGTCCAGTTGAATTGTGCGGTGGTATCGTTCTTGTTTACTTGTTCGCCCATACCTTCTACAAGCTGTATCCTGACCGATGAAAATGGCAACGTCTATGTCCCGCCGGTCACGTTGACGCAAGCGGGGCTTTACATTTTGACGCTCATAAATTTGACCAACGGCTGCACATCCACAGGTACCCTTGTGGTGGTAATGGACACCGTGCCGCCCGACCTTTCAGTGACCGGCATTTTTGAGATAACCTGCCAGCAGCCGGCCGTTCTGAATGCCAATTCCAACACACCTGGCGTCAGCTTTTTCTGGACAGGCCCAGGGGTCGGGCAACCCTCGGACCCCCAGCAAACGGTGACTGAACCTGGCATTTACACGGTAGTAGCAACTGACACCGGGAGTGGCTGCACCTCTTCCGAGACGGTAATCGTGACGGGCGGGATTCCCATGGAACCTGCGATAGAGATTATTACCGACTGCCAGGGTTTTAGTGAAATAGTGTTGCAAGTTATTGGTGGCACGCCGCCTTATTCCTATCAAATCACGCCGCAGCCTCCCATCCCACCGGCCACTTTTTTTACCATTATCATCACGGATGCAGAGGGCTGCATTGCTATCATCAATGGCGTGACGCCCTCATTTATTCCGGTGACCGTCTCCATTTCTCACACCAACGAAACGGTGGCTGGCGCCAACGACGGCACGGCCACCGCTCAACCAAACGGTGGCAATCCGCCCTACGAATACCTGTGGAGCGACGGCCAAACGGCGCAAACCGCCACGGGCCTCGCCCCCGGCGACTATACCGTAGTGGTGACAGATGCCAATGGATGTACCGCTGTAGAATCTGTGACCATCGAGGCGGGCATAGACGCGACGGCGGAAGTGCCGGGATTGCGGTCGCTGACGTTGTTCCCCAACCCGGCAGGCGAGCAGTGCAGCTTAGATTTGGTGCTGGAAAATTCAGCGCTGGTTTCTGTGGAAATGCAGGACGTGACGGGGCGAACGCTTTTGAAATCAGCCCAGGAAAGGGTTTTGGAAAAACATTGGGAGTTCGATTTGAGCAGCTACAATGCCGGGGTTTATTTTTGTAAGATTTGGATAGACGGGCAGGCGGTTAGCAGAAAAGTAGTCAAAATTGAATGAGCCTGAGAACCCCCGTCCGGCTGCCCAGGTGTGGCCGGGCTGGTGTCAAAATGGCCGCTTATCAGGATGCTGCCGGTTATCGAAAATGGCCAGGACGAAAAGCGTGTCGTTTTCCACCAAATAGAACAAGTGACGGTTCTTATCAATGCCTGTAAACCTTACCGGTTTGATGCTGGATTTTCTGCCCGATTCAGGATGTTTTATGAGAAATCAATTTTGGAATCTACTGCTTTGGCGAAGTTTTCAGCGGCTTGGAGAGAGAAGTTTTCATCAAGGTATTCATAAGTCTCGCTGAAATTTTGAAGGGCTTTTTTACGCCAGACTACTTTTTTCACCATGTCCGGAATTTTTTCAAGGCTTCTTCATGGGGGACCAGATTCGCTTCATTTTTAATTTCTTCGAGAGCGGACGACAGGTCTTCCTTTTGTTCGTCTGTCAGCC
>SCUG01000098.1 GCA_004297645.1 Saprospiraceae bacterium
GGTGAAGCCGCCGCTGAACTCTATTTCCTCGCCGTCCACGGTGATGGAGCGGTAGGTGCGTTGGCCGGCTTTTTTGACCGCCTCCGGCAGCGTTTCGTCGTTGATGCTGAGGAACCAACGCACGTGGGCTTTTTCCAGGCCGAGGTAACCGGCGGCCCGGTCGTGGGTGTGGATGTGCACGATGTTCTGTTTCACTGGTCCGAAGAGCCACACGAGCATGTCGTAAAAGTGGACGCCGATGTTGGTGGCGATGCCGCCGGACTTAGGCAGGTCGCCTTTCCAACTGGTGTAGTACCACTTACCGCGGGAGGTGATGTAGGTCAGGTTGATGTCGTAAAGTTTGCCTGTGTGCTCATGTTGGATTTTTTCTTTCAGGGCCAGCAGGGCAGGGTGGAGGCGCAGTTGCAGGATGGTGTTCACCCGCCGCCCGGTTTCTACTTCAGCCTCTTTCAGCGATTCAATATTCCAGGGGTTGAGCACTAATGGTTTTTCGCAAATGACACCGGCGCCGATGCGCAGGCCGAAGCGGATATGGGCGTCGTGGAGGTAGTTGGGCGAGCAGATGCTGACGAAGTCAATCTGGGTGCCGCTCCGTTTGAGTTTGTCCAAATGGCGGTCGAAGCGCTCGAATTCGGTGAAAAAATCCGCTTCGGGGAAGTAGCTGTCAATGACGCCCACGGAGTCGTTTTTGTCAAAAGCCGCCACGAGGTTGTTGCCTGTGTCCTTGATGGCCCGCATGTGGCGGGGGGCGATGTAGCCTGCGGCTCCAATGAGGGCGAAGTTTTTCATTATAACTCTGAAAGATTTTCCTTGCTTGGTTTCTTGGAAGATACCAGCCGTACACTTGGAAGCACGTATCCTATTTTTTTAACACTGCCTTCATTTAATTCATACCTAAATCCACTGTGTGGACATCTCGCTTTGTTACCTTTAAACTGCAACCGCTCCCCATGTTCGCTCATCCAGCCGATTTGTCTTGCAGGGTTTCCAACGACGAGCGCATAAGCGGGAACGTCTTTCGTCACCACAGCCCCCGCGCCGATGAAGGCATAAGCGCCGATGTCGTGCCCGCAAACGATGGTGGCGTTGGCGCCGATGGTGGCGCCTTTACCAACTTTCGTTTCCAAATATTCGCCTTGACGGTTCACCCCGCTGCGGGGGTTGTTTACATTGGTGAACACCATGGAAGGCCCCAGAAAAACGTCGTCTTCGCAGATGACGCCCTCGTAGATGGAGACGTTGTTCTGCACCTTGACGTTGTTGCCCAATTTGACGCCACGAGCCACGAAAACGTTTTGGCCAAAATTGCAGCGCTGCCCAATAACGGCACCCGGCATCACGTGGCAGAAGTGCCAGATTTTGGTGCCTTCGCCGATTTCGGCGCCTTCGTCAATGACGGCGGTGGGATGGGAGAAGTAGTGATTAGCAGGCATGTTTGCGGTGGGAAGCGCTATTTCTTTTTCTTTTTTTGTACTGCCTCAAAATTGACCAAATCCATTGTATCATCACCCATGGCCATTGCGTAGATGCCCATGCGGGTCAGGCGTTTGACAGTATTTTCGTGAAGGCTCATGCTGCCAAAGATGACGACCAATTCTTTTGCTTCATATTCGGGAAAGCATTCCTTGAAGTTCTGAATGAGGGTCGGCAACGTCTCTATGTATTTGTCCCGAACGGTGTATTTCGTCTCAAGCAGGAAAACTTTGTTTTCACCTTCGACAATGGCGTCGAATTCGTAGTCTTCATCAGTTCTGAAAGGATGCCGGATACGAATACCAGGCACGTACCGGAGAATCGTTTTTTCCTGAAAATATTCTTTTGCTATCCTGGGAATATTGGGTGCGGCAATGTCTTCTGCAAAGGAGCCGAGTTTGTTCGACAAATCGCCCCATTTTTTATTCATTTCCCGCTTGAATTCTTTGTTCTCCCGGCTCGACTCATCCTTGAACTCCTTCATCTCATCCTTGAACTCCTTCATCTCATCCTTGAACTCCTTCATCTCTATTTGTAGAATATCAAGGCTCTTGGCGAGACGGTAGAGCGACTTATCCGTATGCAGAATAAATCTGTTCAGGTTTTCTTCAATACTGCCAACCCGTTCTTCGAGTAATTCTTCCATCTTGTTGCGATTTGAATTTGATTGTTGAGTAAATCAAACTCCTAAATTACAATAAAAATTCCCAAAATTAAAAGGCTTGGATTGGTAGAACGTGAGATGATTTAGGGTTGAAGCGCAGTGGTTTCTAAAAAGGAATTTACAGCGTTGGAAATGCGAGACAGTAGTTCCTCGTCCATTTCCGTATGCACCGGCAGTGAAAGAACTTCCTGGCAGAGCATTTCCGTAGCGGGCAATTCTTTACCGGCCCACCATTTGGCGAATGCCTTTTGTTTGTACAGCGGCACCGGGTAATACACGCCCGTGGGGATGTTTTGTTCTTTCAAATGCTGGATGAGGCCGTCCCTTTTGCCGTCTTTCACCCGTAGGGTGTACTGGTGAAAAACGTGGGAGGAGTTGGGCTGGCGTGCCGGAGTTTGCAAGCCGCTGATGCCGGAAAATGCTTTGTCGTAAAAGGCGGCAGCCCTTCGCCGGGCCGCTGCATATTCGTCCAAATGCGGTAGCTTGACGTTTAAAATAGCTGCCTGCATTGAGTCGAGGCGCGAGTTGACGCCGATGCGGTCGTGGTAATAGCGCCTGCGCTGGCCGTGATTGGCAATCATCCTCAGCTTGTCCGCCAATTCATCATCGTTGGTCATTAAGGCGCCGCCGTCGCCGTAGCAGCCGAGGTTTTTCGAGGGGAAAAAAGAGGTGGTGCCTATATGGCCCATCGTACCTGTTTTCTTCGCATTGCCGTTGGCAAAAGTGTAATCTGCGCCGATGGCCTGGGCGTTGTCTTCCACCACAAAAAGCTGGTGTTTTTTAGCAATGGCCAGGATGGGTTCCATGTCCACACTTTGCCCGAACAGGTGCACGGGCACGATGGCTTTTGTTTTTGGGGTAATGGCATCCTGCACGATTTCCGGTGTGACGTTGAAGGTGCAGGGGTCAACGTCCACCATGATGGGTTGCAGGCGAAGCAGGGCGATGACTTCAGCCGTTGCCACGTAGGTGAAGGCAGGCACGATGACCTCATCGCCGGGTTGCAATCCCAGCCCCATCAGGGCGATTTGAAGGGCATCGGTGCCGTTGGCGCAGGGGATGACGTGGCGCACGCCGAGGTATTCTTCGAGCGCCGCCTGAAAGGATTTCACCTGCGGCCCGTTGATGTACTGCGTAGAGCCGATGCAATCAAGCACGGCAGCATCAATTTCGTCTTTGATACGGAGGTACTGGCTGCGCAGATCTACCATCTGGATGGCTTTTATCGA